>JBOHFY010000443.1:0-5959 GCA_050699895.1 Pseudonocardiaceae bacterium | reverse complement strand
GGCTACCCGAGGCGTCGAGGTCGTCGCGATCTGGTCGCACCTCGCGCATGCCGACGATCCCGGGCACCCGATCATCCAGCGGCAGGTGCGGTATTTCGACGAGGCTTACCAGGTGGCCCGGGATGCCGGATTGCGGCCGCTGCGGCACCTGGCGAACTCCGCGGCCACGCTAACCCGGCCCGATCTGCACTATGACCTGGTCCGCCCCGGTATCGCCGTCTACGGGCTCTCACCGGTACCCGGGGTCGATTATCGCCTTCGCCCAGCGATGACGCTGCGCTCGCGGGTCGCGATGGTCAAACGCGTCCCGGCCGGCGAGGGGGTGTCCTACGGGCACGTCTGGCATACCGATCGGGAGACCACTCTGGCGCTGGTCCCCGCCGGGTACGCCGACGGCGTGCCGCGAGCGCTCACCGGCCGGCTGGACGTGTGGCTGGCTGGCCGGCGCCGCCCGGTGGTGGGCCGGGTCTGCATGGACCAGGTGCTGGTCGACTGTGGGGACGACCCGGTCACCGAGGGCGCCGAGGTGGTGTTCTTCGGCCCAGGACAGGACGGTGCAGGGCAGCACGGCGCGCCGACCGCAGTGGAGTGGGCGGATAAGCTGGGCACCATCCACTACGAGGTGGTCGCCGGGATGGTGCGGCCCCGGCTGACCCGGACGGTGCGCGGTCGCCGCCCGGCCGAGGGGCTCCCGGGCACGGTGCGAGTGGTCTGCGGGGAAACAGCGCCATACGGGGAGACAGGGGCATGAATCTAGTGCCGCCAGAGCCAGGACACTACAGCCTGGCCAGCGCGGCGGATACCGAGCGCCTCGGCCGGGCCGTGGGTGAACGGCTGCGCCCAGGTGACGTGGTGGTGCTGTCCGGGCCGCTGGGAGCGGGCAAGACGGTGCTGGCGCGCGGTATCGGCAGCGGACTGGGGGTCGCAGGGCCGGTGACCTCCCCGACCTTCGTCATCGCCCGTGAGCACCCGCCACTACCCGGTGGGCGCGGGGTGCCGCTGGTGCACGTCGACGCCTACCGGCTCGGTGGCATGGCTGAGCTGGACGACCTCGACCTGGATACTGACCTGCTGGCCGCCGCCGTGGTCGTGGAGTGGGGCGAGGGAATGGCCGAGCGGTTGGCCGACGAGCACCTGCTGATCCAGCTGGAACGTCCCAGCGCCGGGACCCCCGATGACGATAGGCGGGTCGCGTGGCTCCGTGGCCCGGCCCGGTTGATACCGGAACCAGCCTGCCTGACGTGATCCGTAAGCTCCTCACCCGTGTTGGTGTTGGCTCTGGACACGTCGAGTGCTGCGGTGACCGCCGGGCTGCTGCGGCTGCACCCGGTGGGCGCACCGGAGGTCCTCGCCGAGCGGGTCACCGTGGGCGCCCGAGCGCACGGCGAGCTGCTCATGCCGTCACTATGCTCGGTGCTAGCGAGCGCCGAGGTGCTGATGGGTGATCTCGATGCGGTGGTGTGCGGGGCTGGTCCGGGTCCGTTCACCGGGCTACGGGTCGGGATGGTCACCGCTGCGGCGCTGGGCGATGCCCTCGGCATCCCGGTATATCCCGTGGGCAGCCTCGACGCGATCGCCTACCGGGCGGGTGCGGGCAGCCCGCTGTTGGTGGTGAGCGATGCCCGGCGCCGGGAGGTTTATTGGGCGCGCTACGACGCCTCCGGTGCCCGGGTCGAGGGCCCCCGCGTGGGCCGGCCGGCGGAACTGCCGTCGGCCGGCGTGTCCCGGGTGGCCGGTGCCGCCGATGCGCTGGAACTACCAGGGGGGCTGCCGGTGGTCGTGCCGCCGAGGTACCCCGACCCGGCCGGACTGGTCGCCGTGGTGGCCCCGGCGGTGCGGGCCCATGCGCCACCGGGGCCGCTGACGCCATTATACCTGCGCCGCGCCGACGCGGTGGAACCCGGGCCGAGCAAGCGAGTAACGCCGGTATGAATGTCCTGATCCTCCCGATGTCGGCCGCCGACGCGCACCGCTGCGCTGAGCTGGAGCACATCCTGTTCGACATCGACGACCCGTGGAGCCACGCGGCGTTCCTTGAGGCGCTGGCCGCGGGTCATCATTACCTTTCCGCGCGGGACGGCGACTCGCTGGTCGGCTACGTGGGCCTGGCCCGCTGCGGCAACGACGCGGAGGTGCATACTCTGGCGGTGGACCCGGCGTATCAGCGCCGAGGGATCGGCCGGGCGTTGTTGCGGGCGGCCCTCGACCACGCCGCAGGCGCCACGGTGTTCCTTGAGGTACGCACCGACAACGACTCGGCAATCCAGTTGTATCGCAGCGAGGGGTTCGATGTGGTTGGTCTCCGGCGCGGCTACTACCAGGCCAGCGGAGCGGACGCATTCACCATGCGCCGGCAGGCCAACCAGTGACCACGACCACCGGCATAGTCATGGGCATCGAGTCCTCCTGCGACGAGACCGGCGTGGGCGTCGTGCGGTGCTCGGGCGACGGGACGGTCACGCTGCTCGCCGACGAGATCGCCTCCAGTGTGGATTCCCACGCCCGGTTCGGCGGCGTGGTGCCCGAGGTGGCGTCGCGGGCCCACCTGCAGGCGATGGTGCCGACGGTGCGCCGCGCGCTGCGGGTGGCCGGTGTCCGGCCCGGCGATGTGGACGCGGTGGCGGTGACCGCGGGGCCGGGGCTGGCTGGCGCGCTGCTGGTCGGGGTAGCCGCGGCCAAGGCGTACGCGGCGGCCTGGGACATCCCGCTGTACGGGGTCAACCACCTCACCGCGCATATCGCGGTGGACACCCTGGAGCACGGTCCGCTACCCCCCGCGCTGGCCCTGCTGGTCTCCGGCGGGCATTCCAGCCTGCTGCGGGTCTCCTCGCTGGTGGCGCCCTTGCACCCGCTCGGCGCGACGGTCGATGACGCCGCCGGGGAAGCGTTCGACAAGGTGGCGCGGCTGCTGGGGTTGGGTTTCCCCGGCGGGCCGTTCATCGACCGGGCCGCCCAGGAGGGGGATCCGAACAGCGTCCGATTCCCCCGCGGCCTGACCGGTCCCGGCGATGCGCGCTACGACTTCTCGTTCTCCGGGCTCAAGACGGCGGTCGCGCGGCATATCGAGGCGCTGGCGCGCCGCGGGGCCGCTGTGCCGGTAGCTGACGTGGCGGCGGCCTTCCAGGAAGCAGTGGTAGACGTGCTCACCGCCAAGGCGATCCGGGCCGCCACCGATCGGGGTATTGACACCCTGCTCATCGGGGGTGGGGTAGCGGCGAACTCCCGGTTGCGCGCGGTGTCGGGGCAACGGTGCGCGGCGGCCGGGTTACGGCTGCGGATCCCCCGACCGCGACTGTGCACCGACAACGGGGCCATGGTGGCCGCGCTCGGGGCGCACCTGCTCGCCGCCGGCGCGCCCCCTTCCCGGCTCGATATCCCCGCCGACCCAGGGTTACCGATCACCACCTCGCTGGTTGGTGGTGTCGCGGCCACCCCAGTTGAGCGCTAGCACTCGGCACAGTAGTCTGCTAATTGGCACTCTGCTCGCCAGAGTGCCAGCAAAGGCCCGAGCCGCCTCGACACCCGCGACGGCGGGGTGGTAGGAGCCAGCGTCAGACAACCTGCCAGCTCTTCGAAGACCCCAGAAAGTGGAGGTCACACCGTGGCGAGCGTGAATATCAAGCCGCTCGAGGACAAGATCGTCGTTCAGGCCAGCGAGGCTGAGACGATGACCGCGTCTGGCATCGTCATCCCGGATACCGCCAAGGAGAAGCCCCAGGAGGGCAAAGTACTGGCCGTGGGTCCGGGTCGGGTCAACGACAGTGGCACCCGCATCCCGGTGGATGTGAGCGTCGGTGACGTCGTCCTCTACACCAAGTACGGCGGCACTGAAGTCAAGTACAACGGCGAGGAGTACCTGATTCTCTCCGCGCGCGACGTGCTTGCTGTTGTTAACTGACGGTTCGACCGTCGTGCCAACCGCCCCGCGGTCCCTCCGGGGATTAGCGGGGCGGTTTCGCATCGGGTCCCGGCTAGTCCTGTCAGGGGCCGCCAGGCCCACTCAGAGCCCGACCGTGAGAAAGGCAGACAATGCCCAAGCAGATCACGTTCGACGAGACCGCGCGGCGCGCCCTGGAGCGCGGAGTTGATCAACTTGCCGATGCGGTCAAGATCACTCTCGGTCCGCGTGGCCGGCACGTGGTGCTGGAGAAGAAATACGGCGCCCCCGCGATTACCAACGACGGGGTGACGATCGCGCGTGAGATCGAGCTGGCCGACCCTTATGAGAACCTCGGCGCCCAGCTCGCCAAGAGTGTGGCGACGAAGACCAACGATGTCGCGGGGGATGGCACTACCACCGCCACCGTGCTGGCCCAAGCGATGGTCCGGGGGGGCATGCGCAACGTGGCTGCCGGCGCCAACCCCACCGCGCTCGGGCGCGGCATCGCGGCGGCCGCGGCCGCAGTGGCGAGCGAGTTGGCGGCCAGGGCGACACCAGTGTCCGGCCAGCAGGCGATCGCCCAGGTGGCAACGGTGTCCTCGCGTGACCCGAAGATCGGTGATCTGATCGGCGAGGCGATGACCAAGGTCGGTGAGGACGGCGTCATCACCGTGGAGGAGTCGTCCACGATGGCTACCGAGCTGGAAATCACCGAGGGTATCGCGTTCGACAAGGTCTACATCTCGCCCTACTTCGTCACCGACTCCGAGCGCATGGAGGCGGTGCTGACCGACGCCCACATCCTGCTGCACCGCGATAAGACCTCCTCGATTCAGGACCTGCTCCCTCTGCTGGAGCAGGTCAGCCAGTCTGGCAAGCCACTATTGGTCGTGGCGGAGGACGTCGAGGGTGAGGCGTTGTCCACTCTGGTGGTCAACGCGATCCGCAAGACCTTCTCGGTGGTGGCGGTCAAGTCGCCGTTCTTCGGCGATCGCCGTAAGGCGTTCATGGACGACCTCGCCGCCGTCACGGGTGCCCAGGTAATCAACCCCGAGGTCGGTCTCACCCTGTCCGAGGTCGGGCTGGAAGTGCTCGGTCGCGCCCGGCGCATCGTGGTGACCAAGGACGACACCACCATCGTCGAGGGCGGGGGTAACCAGGCCGACGTTGACGCCCGCGCGGCACAGCTGCGTCGAGAGATCAACGATACCGACTCGGAGTGGGACCGCGAGAAGCTGCAGGAGCGGCTAGCCAAGCTCGCTGGCGCGATCGCGGTCATCAAGGTCGGGGCGGCCACCGAAACCGAGCTCAAGGAGCGCAAAGCTCGGATCGAGGATGCCGTGGCGGCCGCGAAGGCGGCCGCAGAGGAGGGCATCGTGCCTGGCGGTGGTGTGGCGCTGGTGCACATCGCCGATTCGATCGGCGATCTCGGTCTGCACGGCGATGAGGCCACTGGCGTTGCCATCGTGCGGGCCGCTAGTGCCGCTCCGATGCGCTGGATCGCGGCCAACGCGGGCTTCGAGGGGCCTGTGGTGGTCAACAAGGTTCGTGACATGCAGTGGGGCCACGGCTTCGACGCTGAGGAGCAGACCTACCGCGACCTGGTTGCCGCGGGCATTGTCGACCCCGTGAAGGTGACTCGTTCGGCGATCGTCAACGCTGCCTCCATCGCCCGGATGGTGATCACTACCGAGAGCGCGGTGGTCGACAAGCCGGTGAGGAAGTCGTCTCCGTCGGGTCAGAGTCACGGCCACGGGCACGGCCCCGGTTTGTAGGGAAGCCGCAGCGCTGGACCCAGGGACACGCCACGATGGCCTCGGTACCTCCATGGAAGGGGGTGCGGGGCCGTCGTGGCGAGCATCGGGTAGCCGCAATGCCCGAATGATCCTTGTTCACGGTACTGCCGCGATCCGCTCACACTCGGTAGAGTGAGCGTTGCTCCACATCGGTGATACCCGCCGTCCGGAGCGGTGCTGCCGCTGGGCCTTGATGGAAATCCATCAGATCGTGTCAAGTTCCGGCGCTGCACGACCGATAGGGAGGTGGGCACATCAGTTGGCTGCAGGAGAGGAGTCCTTC
>JBOHFY010000442.1:0-7228 GCA_050699895.1 Pseudonocardiaceae bacterium | reverse complement strand
ATGTTGCCCGGTGCGGCGGGAATGAAAGAGCAGCTCGCCCAGGTCGATGACAAGCAGCTGGATCGGCTGCAGGCCATCATCTGCGGCATGACCCCCGCCGAGCGGGCCGATCCGAAAATCATCAACGCCTCTCGGCGGCAGCGTATCGCCCGCGGCTCCGGAGTGGCGGTCAGCGAGGTGAACCAGCTGGTCGAGCGGTTCTTCGAGGCGCGCAAGATGATGCAACAGATGGCCGGCCGGTTCGGCTTTCCCGGCACCGGCCCCGGACGCCGCGGCCGCAAGGGCCGTAAGGGCAAGAAGGGCAAGGGGCTGGGCCCGACGCCGCCGAGGACGCGCGGTGGTGTGCCGGGGGGACTGCCTGCGGGGATGCCGGGCGGCATGCCCGACCTCTCCACCTTGTCCGGTCTGGATCAACTGCCGCCCGGCTTCGACCCGTCGAAACTGAAGTTCCCCAAGAAATGACATCGGTTTGTCCTGGGTCACCGCCGACGTGGGGGGCCCAGGTTATGCACGTGCGTGGGGTGCTGCTGCCCGCCGGGCAACCCGGCGAGGTGTGGGTGGCCGATGGGGTGATCCGCGCCGAGCCGGTGCCCGGTGCGATCACCGTCTGCGACGGCGGCTACCTGCTCCCGGGCTTGGTTGACGCACACTGCCATGTTGGTCTTGGCGCGCGGGGGCCGGCGAGCCTGGCCGAGGCCGCCGAGCAGGCCGCCACTGACCGGGACGCCGGCACCCTGCTCATCCGGGACTGCGGAGTCCCGATCGACACCCGTCCGCTGCAGGCTCGCCTCGACCTGCCGCGGATCATCCGGGCCGGCCGCCACCTGGCCCGTCCCAAGCGTTACATCCCGGCCATCGGCGTGGAGCTCGACGATCCCGCGCTGCTCCCGCAGGCCGTGCGGGAGCAGGCGGCGGCCGGGGACGGCTGGGTCAAGCTGGTCGGCGACTGGATTGATCGCTCGACCGGCGATCTCGCGCCGCTGTGGCCCGATCACGTGCTCCTCGAGGCGGTTGCCGCCGCGCACGCCGTGGGGGCCAGGGTCACCGCGCACGTCTTCGGTGCCGACGCGCTGCCAGGTCTGATTGCCGCCGGCATCGACTGCATCGAGCACGGCACCGGCCTGTCCGCCGCCACCATCACCGAGATGGCCGCGCGCGGGACCGCCCTGGTGCCCACACTGATCAATATCGAGACGTTCCCCGCGATCGCCGACCGCGCCAGCAAGTACCCGCGCTACGCCGCGCACATGCGCACGCTGCACGCCCGGGTCCGGGACACTGTCGGTGCCGCCATTGAGGCGGGGATCCCGGTCTATGCCGGCAGCGACGCCGGCGGTGGTATCCGGCACGGCCGTCTGGTTGATGAGATCGCCGCGTTGCGCACGGTCGGGCTATCCGGCGCGCGGGCGCTGGCGGCGGCGAGCTGGGCGGCTCGCGACTGGCTGGGCGTTCCCGGCCTGGTGCCCGGCGCGTCGGCGGACCTGCTGGTCACGCGCGCTGACCCTCGGCTGGACCCGGACACCCTGCGGGACCCGGTGTTGCTGCTGTTGCGCGGTCGGGTGCTAGGAGCATGAGTGAGCCCGATGTCCGCCGCGGCTGGCTCATGCTCGCCTGTTTCGTGGTCGCGGAGATGACCTTCCTGGTGGTGTCGGTGCTGGTCCTGGTGCCCTTCGCGCTGGTCTCCCGGCACGGGGGCGCTGCTCCGCGCTTGCCAGGTAGCGCCCTGGTCGTCGCGCTCGTGGTACCGACCGTGGCGGCCGCTGTGGTCGCGGTGACCGGCGCCGGGCTCCTCGGCCGGGGGAACCTGGCGCAACGGTTGTGCGGTCAGCTCTCGGTGCGGTGGCGAGTGCGCGACATCGGCCTCGGGCTGGCGCTGGCCGTCGCCGGCATGGCTGTCACCCTGCCGGCCGCCGCGCTCTGGGCGCGCTGGGTAGGCGGGAGCCAGGCGAACTCGGCGGTGGGGGAGGTGTTCGGCGGTCAGCGGCTGCCACTCGGGTTGGGGCTCACCCTGTTTTTCGCGGTGTGGCTCCTCGCTCCGGTCTGCGAGGAGGTGATCTACCGTGGCGTGCTGTGGCGGGCGATGGAGTACTGGCGGTGGAACCGCTGGGTGATCTTCGGACTGACCACGGTGCTGTTCTCCTTCGCTCACCTGGAGCCGCTGCGCACCCCGCTGCTGGTGGTGGTTGCGCTGCCGATCGGGCTGGCGCGGTTGCTCACCGGCAATTTGCTGGCCAGCATCGTCGCCCACCAGGCGAACAACTTCCTGCCGGCGATCGGGCTCCTGCTGATCACCCAGGGGGTTGTGTCCGGGTGAGGTCTGACTGGCGTGTCCGGCTTCGTGCCGCGTGCGCCCGCCGGTTGTGGACGGGCGATACGAGGTACCCGGACGCCTCTGGCACAATGAGACGCTGTTGTCGCGGCGAGCCAGCTCATCGCGCCGCGACCGCTGACCTCGCGAGTGCCGTCGGTCCGTGTCCCCACTATGGGCCGCGCGCGCTCACCGTGAACACTCGCGCTGTGACAGGAGTATCTCGCCCCGTGGCTGTCAAGATCAAGCTCATGCGGCTCGGCAGGATTCGCCAGCCGTACTACCGGATTGTCGTCGCCGACGCCCGCACCCGCCGCAACGGCAAGGCGATCGAGACGATCGGCAAGTACCACCCCAAGGAGCAACCCAGCCTCATTGAGGTCGACTCTGAGCGGGTGCAGTACTGGCTCGGTGTCGGGGCCCAACCCACCGAGCCGGTTCACCACATTTTCCAGCTCACGGGGGACTGGCAGCGGTTCAAAGGCCTCCCGGGTGCGGAAGGCACGCTGCAGCGTGCCGCGCCCAAGCCGGACAAGGCCGAGCTGTTCAACCAGGCGCTGGCGCAGGCCGGCGAGGTGCCGACCACCGAGGCCACCACGCCACGAAAGAAGACCGCCCGCCAGACTGGCGCCAGCACGAGCGCGGATGCCCCGAGGACGGCTCCAGCTGCGCAGGCTGCGGCGGTGCAGACCGCCGTGGCTCGAACCGGAGCTGATGACCGGGAGGACACTGCGACGGTCGCGGACGGCCAGGTGTGAGCATGCTGGCCGACGCGCTCGAGCATCTCGTGCGGGGAATCGTCGACAACCCTGACGATGTGCGTGTCCAGCTGGTGACCACGCGGCGAGGCCGCACGCTTGAGGTGCACGTCCACCCCGATGATCTTGGCAAGGTGATCGGCCGGGGTGGACGCACCGCCACAGCGTTGCGCACGGTGATGAGCGGTATTGGCGGACGTGGGGTTCGCGTCGACGTCGTCGACACCGATCGTTGACGTCGGTGACTGACGGAGGTGGCTGAGGGAGGTGGCTGAGGCGTTGACCATGCGGCCGAGCGGGGACACCCACCGGGTGGTCGGCCGGATCGGCAGGCCACATGGCCTGCGTGGGGAGGTAGCCGTGCAGGTACGCACCGATTTCCCCGAGCAGCGGTTCACCGTCGGTGCGCAGCTACGCTGTGACGATCCTCAGCTGCGCCGGGACGATCCTCAGCCGCGCGAGGACACTGGCCGTACTCTCACGGTGGAGACTGTCCGTCCGCATGGGGCAGCCTTGCTCGTGCGATTCGCTGGGGTAGTCGATCGAGACGCGGCAGCGGAACTGCGCGGCCTCGTGTTGACCGTCGAGGCCACCGAGCTGCCCGACTTGGCGGAACCCGACGAGTTCTACGATCATCAGCTTGAGGGCCTGGCCGCTGTGGGCCTCGACGGCGCGGCGTTGGGCACGGTGCGTGAGGTCGTGCACGCCCCGGCCAGCGACCTGCTGGTGCTGGAGACAGACCACGGCGAGGCGCTGGTGCCCTTTGTGCGGGCGATCGTGCTCGAGGTGGACCTGCCTGGCGGTCGACTGGTGCTCGACCCCCCTGCCGGGTTGCTCGACTGAGGGTGTTGAGCTGTGCTGATTCAGGTCATAACGATCTTCTCCGAGTACTTGGCTCCGGCCCGGGAGGCGTTGCTCGGCCGGGCCATTGAGCGGAACCTGATCGCCTTCACGGTGTATGACCTGCGGAACTGGGCTCGCGATGGGCATCGGTCGGTGGACGACGCGCCCTACGGCGGTGGACCCGGCATGGTGATGCGACCCGATGTCTGGGGTGCGGCGCTCGACGAGGTGCTCGCTGGCGAGCCGCCGCCACGGTTGGTGGTTCCCAGCCCCGCTGGGCGGCCGTTCACCCAACAGCTGGCCGCCGAGCTGGCTGCGCAACCCCGGCTCGTTTTCGCCTGTGGCCGCTACGAGGGCATCGACCAGCGGGTGATCGACGACGCGGCCGACCGGGTTGTCGCCGATGAGATCTCGCTCGGCGACTACGTGCTCGTCGGGGGTGAGGTCGCCGTACTGGTGATGGTCGAGGCGATCGCCCGCCTGTTGCCTGGGGTACTGGGCAACCCCGCTTCGGCGATGCAGGACTCATTCTCTGACGGCCTTCTGGAGGGGCCTTGCTATACCCGCCCCGAGGTGTGGCGGGGCCGGGAGGTGCCGGCCGTGCTCCGCTCGGGCAACCACGCCGCGATCGCTCGCTGGCGCCGGGACCGCGCGGTGGAGCGCACCGCGGCGCGGCGTCCCGACCTGTTGGCGGCGCTGCCACCCGACGCGCTGGATGCGCGAGACCGCGCCGTGCTCGAGGGCCCCATCACCCCGCCGGGATAGCTCCCGGATAGGGTTTCTCAGACCGTGCACAGCACACGATGACGAGGATGGACTCCCGATGAACACCCTGGATGCCCTGGACGCGAAGTCATTGCGGTCCGATGTCCCCGACTTCCGGCCCGGCGACACCCTCAAGGTGCACGTTCGCGTCATTGAGGGCTCGCGCCAGCGGGTACAGATATTCCACGGTGCGGTCATCCGCCGTCAGGGTGGGGGAGTGCGAGAAACCTTCACGGTGCGTAAGGTGTCCTTCGGCGTAGGTGTGGAGCGCACCTTTCCGGTGCATACCCCCACCATTGCCAAGATTGAGATTGTCACTCGCGGTGATGTGCGACGTGCCAAGCTGTACTATCTTCGTGATCTCCGAGGTAAGGCTGCCAAGATCAAGGAGAAGCGTGAGACGCCGTCCGCGTCCTGATCCTCCGGCACCGGCCGCCTGTCGATAGCCTGAGGACGTGGCCCACCTGGCTCGCTCGACCGAACCCGCTCGCGACGTGGGTCCCGGCGGTTTTCCTGGCCGCCGCGCGCACCGGCATCGCCTGTCCAGGCGCAAGAAGGGCTCGTTTTGGCGTGAGTTGCCGATCCTGGTGCTCACCGCGCTGGTGCTCACATTCCTGATCCAGACATTTGTGGCTCGGGTGTACGTGATCCCCTCGGCGTCCATGGAACCGACCCTGCATGGCTGCACTGGCTGTACCAACGATCGGGTGCTGGTTGACAAGCTGACCTACCGGTTTCGCGATCCGAGACCGGGTGAGGTAGTGGTGTTCCGCGGCACTGACTCCTGGGCCAGTGAGTTCACCAGTCATCGGTCGGACAACGTGGTGGTCCGCTGGTTTCAGGAGGCCGGCTCGCTGATCGGCCTCGCGCCGCCGGATGAGCGTGACTTCGTCAAGCGCGTGATCGCGGTGGGTGGTCAGACCGTGCAGTGCTGCGATAAGCAGAACCGGGTCATGGTCGATGGCCACGCGCTGACCGAGCCCTACGCTGTCTTCATGGGGAACGAGCCCCAGGAGGAGTTCGGCCCAGTCACGGTGCCCCAAGGCAACTTGTGGATGATGGGGGACAACCGGAACAACAGTGCGGACTCGCGGCGACACGTCGCCGACCAGCGATCGGGCACCGTGCCGGTGAGCAACGTCATCGGCAAGGCACGGGTCATCGTGCTTCCACTGTCGCGATGGCAGATCATTTCCGACCCGGATCCGCAGCACACCACCGTGCTCGGCGCGGCCGAGCCCGCTGGCCTTCCGCTGAGTGCTGGATTGGTGCTGACCTGGCCGGTGCCGCGAGGTGGTCGGGGCCCGCGAGAGCGGGTGGTCGCCGGGAGGTGTGGCTGACGACCATGCCGGCCATGGCGCTTCGTACCCGTCAGGCCTTGCCGCAGCCGCCGAGGGCGGTGGTGCGCAGAGATGGCGGCACGTGGGCGCTGCAGGCTGTCCTGCATCGCAAAGGCTTGGGCCCGGTCGCTGGGGTAGATGAGGCCGGTCGAGGGGCCTGTGCTGGTCCGCTAGTTGTTGCGGCATGTGTGCTGCGGCCGGCTGATGCGGCGGCTCTGGCTGGGCTCACCGACTCCAAGCTGCTTACCGCGACGCGCCGGGAGCATTACCACGATCTGATCGTTACCAGGGCGCTGTCCTGGAGCGTGGTGGTGATCCCACCTGAGGAGGTCGACGAGTTGGGTGTGCATGTGGCCAACCTGGCGGGCATGCGGCGAGCCGTCGCTGGCCTTGCCGTGCATCCCGGTTACGTGCTGACCGACGGGTTCCGCGTGCCCGGTCTCACCGCCCCGAACCTGGCGGTGATCGGCGGGGATCGGGCTGCGGCCTGTGTGGCGGCGGCCTCGGTGTTGGCCAAGGTGACCCGCGACCGCATCATGGGCGAGCTGCACGAGCGGACACCGTGGTATGGCTTCGGCGAGCACAAGGGCTACTGCACGCCGGAGCATGCTGTATCCCTGCTGGCGCATGGCCCGTGCGCCGAACACCGGTTCAGCTACGCCAATGTCGTGCTAGCGGCGCGTCTGCACGGCCTGACCGCGCCAACGCGGTCAGGCCGTGCACGAGCCAGGTCAGCGCCGATAGGTGAATCAGGAGGGGGGCGGGCGGTGGTCCAGAATGGGGGAGTCGCTGACCACGCAACGTCTGCGAGCAGGAGGAGCCAGCACCCGATGAAGCGACCGGTGGGCCGTCGATGAGCGCCGAGGATCTCGAGAAGTACGAGACCGAGATGGAGCTGTCGATCTACAAGGAGTACCGCGACGTCGTTGGTCAGTTCACCTATGTCGTCGAGACCGAGCGGCGCTTTTATCTGGCCAACGCGGTGGATGTGCAGGCCCGCAACGCTGAGGGTGAGGTGTACTTCGAGGTGCGGATGTCCGATGCCTGGGTGTGGGACTTGTACCGGCCGGCCCGGTTCGTGAAGAACGTGCGAGTGATCACGTTCAAGGATGTGAACATCGAGGAGGTGGACAAACCCGACCTGCGGCTGCCCGAGGGCGGCCCCTTCGGCGGCTGACCGCCCCGTTCGCCTCGACGTGCGAGTCGTGTCACGC
>JBOHFY010000441.1:0-6166 GCA_050699895.1 Pseudonocardiaceae bacterium | reverse complement strand
TCGCTCGCAAGGCCTCGATCTCGGCGCGTACCGCCCGCTCCCGCTCACTGATCCGCCAGGCCTTGCGGCCCAGCTCCACCAGCTCGGCCAGCAACGGAGGCACCGACCCGACTGGCTCGGAGCTCGTTATGGCTGGGTCCAGTTGCGAACGATTCTGAGACACAGCGCCCCTCCAGTAGCCTCATTGACTCGGGCGGGTTCACGTTGCCGTGCAGGCTCGGTGACCCCGTGTAGAGAAGAGGGTGGGGCCGCGCCGCTGATACGTGTGACGGGCCAGGTCTGCTGCCAGGTGACGGTGGTGAGGAACGCCAGCCAGGTCGAGGCGGGGACAGCCAGGGCGCGGTCATCTTGGTCCTCTCGATCGGCGTAGAGCTCGGTTGCCGCGGAACCACCGCTGGGCACCCGGCCGGTCGTCGTTGGGCCGCAGCGTGGCCATGTCCAGCCCGAGCCTGTGGTAGATGTCCTGGAGGCCGAGGCTGTGGATCCTGCTACGGATGCTCGGGTCGGCTTCATCCGTGGCGAACCAGCTGCCCACGGCGGAGAGCCGGTGCACGTGCGCGAACAGTGCTTCCACGGCTGTGCCAGGCAGGTAGCCGAGCAACCCTTCGGCTAGCCAGGCGGTAGGGAGCCGCGGGTCGAAGTTCGCGCGGAGCAAGGCGCCGGGCCAGTCCGCTCGCAGGTCGATGGGCACAACGTGACGTGCGCAGCCGGCGCGGGCACCCTGTTCGGCCAGCACTGAGTCCTTGAACTCCAGCACGTTCGGCTGGTCGATCTCGAATAGCTCGACGCGCGCGGGCCAGGGCAACCGGAATGCGCGCGTATCCAGGCCGGCCGCGAGGATCACTACCTGCCGGACGCCGGTGGTGCACGCGTCGCGGAAGTACTCGTCGAAGAAACGCGAGCGTATCCCTATGTAACCCGCCATCACCGTCCAAAAATTAGCCCACCGCTTGTCAGCCTCGGACTGGTTTTCGGAGCGGTGATCCCCACCCCGGACACGATGTCCCAGTCGTCGTGCTCCTCCACGTCGTTCTCCCTGATACGGCTGAGGTTGAGCGGGCGCCGCTGGGGCTAGGCGGCGTGGCTGGCTCCCGCGTTCGGAGTCGCGGTTGCGCGCGGGCGGTCGTCATCGCGGGGCTTGGCTGCGCCTTCCGGGGTGTTGAGGATCGCGTTGATCAGCTGCTGCGTGCGGGTCTGGGGTCGTAACCATGACGGCAGGTCCAGCAGTGCCATGATCTCGTCGGCGAGCACCTCGCCGATCACGTCCGGCCACAACCGCTTGGCTTTCGCGGCGGCGGCCGCGGCCATCCGGTGCGCGGCGTACCGGTCGGCTTCCCGCGCGACCGCGATGTGCGAGTCAGGCATCGGTGGCCGGCCTGAGCCGATGGTGGGAAAATCTGGATTCCGCGATGGCTGGGTCCAGTCGTGAACAACTCACGGTCACAGCGCACCTCCGGTGGTCTGATCGGCGGTCATACCTTTGGACGGGGTCACCGTGCCGAGTGGTCCCGGTAACCCCGTCGTGTTAAAGAGGACGGAGCCGAGCCGTTGATACATGTGCGGTTGTGATGGCCGCTACCGGACGCCGGCCATGAGCCGGCGGGTCATCGGGCTGAGCGCGACAACGATCAGCCCGACGATGATCGCCACCGCGCCGAGGATGCCGAAGTAGGGTGCCTCACGCTGTGGGCTGTAGTAACCGGCGAGCGATCCTGACATCGCCGTGCCCAGGGCGACGGACAGGTAGTACAGCGCCACCGTCTGGCTGCGGAACGCCCTCGGTGAGATCTTGGTGGCCAGCGAGAGCCCGACCGGTGAGATCAGCAACTCCCCGAGCGCGAAGACCAGCAGGATGACGGCGAGGGCGAGCAGCGGCGTGCTCGGTCCCGCACCGCCGGCCCACGGCAGAAACAGCAGGAAAGCCAGACCCATGATCACGGTGCCGAGCGCGAACTTGATCGGTGTTGACGGCTGGCGGGGCCCGAGTTTGATCCACAGCAGCGCGAACACGGGCGCGAGCAGGATGATGAATACCGGGTTGAGCGCCGTCACCCATTCCGTGGGCATCTCCCAGCCGAACAGGTTTCGGTCCGTCCGGCCGTCGCCGTAAATCTCCACCACCGTGAACTGCTGCTGATACAGCGACCAGAACACCGCGTTGGCGGCGAACAAGGGAATGAAGGACCACACCCGGCTGCGCTCTACCACCGTGATCTTCGAACTGGTCAGGATGACCGCGAAGTACACCACCGCGGCCACGCCACACACGACGACCACGACGTCGGACAGGTTGGTTGCCGTGATCACTCCGGCCAGCACCAGGAAGAACCCTGCGGCCGCGAGGGCCATGGTGGCGCCGGCGACCATGGCCCACCGGGAGCGGGGTAGCGGGTTGGGGACGACGCCGGCCTCGGTACCCAGGTTGTGGCGCCCGATCGTGTATTGGATCAGGCCGGCGGCCATGCCGATGGCGGCCACCCCGAAGGCGTAGTGGAAACCGAGCGTGGTCCGGGTGAGCCCGGTGAGCAGCGGCCCGGTCAGCGCACCGATGTTGATCCCCATGTAGAAGAGGGAGAAACCGGCGTCCCGGCGCTCGTCGTGCTCCGTATACAGGGTTCCGACGACGGTGCTGGCGTTGCCCTTGACCCCGCCGCTGCCCAGGGCGACACACGCCAGGCCCACACCGACGCCCAGCAAGCCCGGCAGCACCGCCAGCGCGATGTGCCCGATCATCACCAGAACCGCGCTGGCGAACAACGTCCGCTCGGCGCTGAGTACTCGGTCGGCGACCCAGCACCCGGCGATGGTCGAGACGTAGACCAACCCGCCGTAGGCGCCGACCAGGCTGGTGGCCGTGGCCTTCGGCAGGCCCAGCCCGGGGTTGCTGCCCGCCACCTCGTAATACAGGTACAGCGTCAGGGAGGCTTGCATCCCGTAGTAGGAGAAGCGCTCCCACATCTCGACGCCGAAGAGGTTGGCCAGCCCGCGGGGATGCCCGAAGAACGCCCGGTCGGTACGGGGGTCGGTGATAGTGCCGCTCATCTGCGTCACTGTGCCCTCCGGGCAGGCCCGGGTGCCAGTAGGCACCGGCGGTGGGTCGGGTGGTGCGGCTCGGCCCCCGCCGAGTGCTGTGGCGGGGGCCAAGCGTGTGCTGGGTCGGTCGTCAGCGCATCCCGGCCCTTCTGGAGCAGGTTGGCCAGGCCTTCCAACCCTGCGCGCGGAGCACTTTCTCGGCGATGGCGATCTGCTGCGACCGGGTGGCGTGGTTGGCGGTGTCCGCGTATGCCCCGCCGCCGTAGGAACGCCACGTTCCGCCGCTGAACTGCAGCCCGCCGTAATACCCATTGCCGGTGTTGGTGTTCCAGTTACCGCCGCTCTCACACTGTGCCAAGATATCCCACCGGTCCTGACGCGCCGGGCTTGCTTGAGCTGGCGCCGCGAATGCCAGTGAAACCGTCACCGTGGCCGCGACGATACCAATACGTGCGAGTAATGGGGAAGTCCTCGTCATGTCGATTCTCCATGAAACGTGCACGCGACTAATGGCCTCGAAAACGTGCGGGATTCGGGTCCCGCGTCAGTCGATCGCCGGCCTGCGCCCCTGTCCCGATTCGGAGTGCGGTTGCGATATCCGGGTCCTGAGGGACAGGGCTCTGCGCGCCGGGGCCGGATTCCCGCACCAAGGGGTCTCCTTCGTGCCGGACGCTATTGACCGTACGGATCACCATGGGTGACGCAAGAGGGTAGCCGCGTTGCCAGTCGAGTAGGGGTACGGGTGGCCGCACCGTCACTTAACGCGACAGATTCCGGCGTTTCCCCAGGTTGAGCGACGACTTCTGGTGTTCTTTGCGAAAGCAATTTGTCGGGTTTGCGAACTATCCGGATGACGGCTTGGTCACCCGTTCGTGCGTGGCGAAAAGGTGTTTTCCGTTTTCGGTCCGCCCCGGTTCGCGTTGGTTGTGGTGGATGCGTACTGAGGTGATTATGGTGGTCACCAGCATTACGGGCGAATCCACCGACCATGCAGATGCAAGAACATAATGATCACTGGCCGTCTTGGCGCAGTGGCAGAAAATGCCGCCGAACGCACCCAAATTGTGATCAACATCTACCATCCACGACCGAGGCGACTGGACCGACCAGCGGCTGCCCGCTACGTCGGGTCGCTCGCCGTGCGCGCCCTTCCTGGGTTACGGTAAACGGGCACTGCCCCATCAGCCTGGGAGTTGATCTCAGTGGTCGCCGGAGAAGTTGATCTAGCAACCGTTCCCGTCGCTGCTTCGCGAGATTTGTAGCTGATCGACCCGGAGGACGGTATTCGGGATGTCCGAGACCCCACCCGTGAACTTGCCCTGCGTGATGAGCTGGTTAGTCGTGTTGTCGACCAGTGCGGCGTAGATCGTGTAAGGACTGCCAGGGAGGGTATCTTTTGACCCAATGGTGATGTTCGCCGCGATCCACTTGTGCTCGGCCGCGTCCACGATCACTCGTTTGAAATAATACTTCGGTAGCGTGTTGCTCCGTTGGGTAACTAACCAGAGCGTGCGGCCGGGCGGCACGTCACCTGTACCGGTAAGAGTAACGCGACATGGAACCGGGGTGGTGACAGGATTAATCTTGACGGGAAGGAGTGTCGGGCCTGAGGTTGTGAGACTAGGCGTATCTTGGCCAGAACTCCCTGTGGTTACTCGCGTAGGTGAAGCTGGCGATTCTTGACTTGGGTTGAGATCTTTCAAGCCAAGGATGCGAGCGCCAGAAGGAAAAATTAGTATAACAACACCGATAATCACGAGAAAGAGCCCGACGGTAAGTGTGAGCTCCCAATCTCCAAACTTGACGTTGACAATCTCTGTCGCTTTTTTTAAAACGATAAGTACGATTCCGGCCGCCGCCACAATGGCGCCGATGATATACAGTGCTAACACGAAAAAATCTTACCTGTAGCCATGATTCTTGTCCAGTGTCACAGGCAAGAGCTTCCGTGGGGGCCGCCCCGGTGCTACGAAGCTGGTCGTGGGCTGAGCGCGAGCGCGGGGACCAACTGGTCGTCCAGCGTCATCCGAACGTCTCCGGCGCCGTCGCGCAGCGGAGCCCACACCACGCCGTACCACTCGCCTCGTGAGCCACGAACCCAGCGCTTCAGCATGCCGGGAACTCGGCCGGTGAGGTCGAGGCCATCGGTGACGACCCGCCGACGGTGATCGGTGGGCAGCGGGAAGGCCAGGTCGAGGTCTATCCACACCGCCCTGGCGCGGACCACCTGGCCACCGGTGATGCCCGCACCGCCATGGGCGCCGATCCACCCGAGTGTCACGCGCTGCTCCCTGGCCGATCTTCCTCAGTCGAGCGCGGGGGAGCGCGCCTGTGTTACCAATTCTATTCCGGGTCACCACGTATGGTCCGCCGAACGCGGCGAGACAGCAAGCAGGCGAGACGATTACGGGAGCTTGGTCGCGAGGACGTCGACCTTCTCGATCTGTGGTGCGCCGTCGAACAGGTCGGGCGCCTGGGCCATCAGCGCCTCGGCGACCCGGCCGGACAGGTGGGCATCGCGCCCCGCGTCATCGCCGAACACGTCGAAGATCCCGTAGGTGGAGCCGCCCAGCCGGATGGCGAACCACGCGGTGGTCGCCGGCTCGTCGTTGACCAGGGCAAGACCGCCGTGGAGGAACTCCTCAACAGCGGCCTCCTTGCCCGGCTTCGCGGTCATCGTCACGAGCAGGCCGACCGTGGGCATATTCGCCATGGCGTGGTTGTCTCCTCTGGATAGCGGGGTGCGGCACATGACCATTGCGGCTACCAGTATGGCCCGTCCGCTACGACCGGTGACGGGCCAGGTCGGCGGCGCCGACGAGGCCGGCCTCGGCACCCAGTTCCGCGATCCGCAGCTCGGCCACCGGCCGGTACCCGCGGCCGGTCAAGGATGCGGCGAAGGCGGCCGACGCGGGAGCGCGCAGCACGTCGCCGGCCGCGGACACGCCACCACCGATGACGAACAGGCCAGGATCCAGGATCGCGGCCAGCCCGCCCAGCCCCCGCCCCAGCCACCTCCCGACTACTTCGAAGCACCGCAACGCCGCCACATCGCCGGCTGCGGCGGCCTGGGTGACCATCTCGCCGGTGATGTTCTCGGGTTGGCCGCCGGCCAGGCGCACCAGTCCCCCGG
>JBOHFY010000440.1:0-3614 GCA_050699895.1 Pseudonocardiaceae bacterium | reverse complement strand
GTCGTTACACCTTCCCACGAACAGTCGCCAACCCTGTGTAGTATCTTGTCCCACGGCCGGCGCACCCGGCCACCAGGCGGGTTGCCCGAGCGGCCAAAGGGAGCGGACTGTAAATCCGTCGGCTGATGCCTTCCAAGGTTCGAATCCTTGACCCGCCACGCAGCAGGATCGGCCCCCGACCAGCAGGAACACGGTCGGGGGCCGATCTTCGTTGTGTCCGGTGTCGTCCGGGCGTATCCGGCGGTTTACGGGTGGCCGCGCCCTATACGCGCCCTAGTTCCGGGTCGCTCGGCGCGCAGAACAGTGATCATGAGCGGTTGGGGATCACGTGATCTGTTCGGACAAGGTGGCGGGTGTGCTGATCACCGTGTCAGCGCCGGCTGTCATGAGTTCGGCGATTTTGCCGGGTTTGTTGGCGTAGCCGATGGACATGGTGCCGGCGGCGCGTGCCGCTTCGATGTCGGTCACGGAGTCGCCGATGAACGTCGTGGCTGCCGGGGGGATGGTGAGCGCTATCAGGGTTGTGGTCAGCAGGTGTGGGTGCGGTTTGAGGAGCGCGGGGTCTGGGCTGGTGCGGGCGGAGACGTGGGTGACGTGGGTCCGGAGGTCGTGCAGGTCGAGGTAGGCGCGGATGGCGATGGTGCTGTTGTTGCTGACGATGGCGAGTGGCCTGCCGGTGGCGGACCAGGCGCGGATGAGGTCGTGCGCTCCGGGGGTGGGTTCGGCGGTGGTGATGGCCTCGACTTCGAGGGCGGTGAAGGCGGCGTGGACGTAGTGGGCTTCGTCTTCGCCCAGGTTGGCGGCGTAGGTCAAGACTTGGAAGGGGTCGTCGCTTTTTTCGATCTCGATGGGTGGGTCGCCGTGGCCGCCGTCGGCGAGGACCAGGCACAGTTGAGTGACCACGGCGTGGGCGGCCAAGCCGGCGAATACGTCGCAGATCGGGCCGTCGAAGTCGAGCATTAGGGCGGTGGTGCGGGCGAGGATGTGACGCAGGATTCCGGGGTTGTCGGTGGGGGTTGGGGTCATCGGGTGAATTCCGTGGCGATGGTGGTCCATACGCTGTCGAACCAGGTTCGGGCTTGGTCGACGTATTGGGAGCCGGTGGAGGTGTCGTCGTCGGTGGTGGAGTGGTGGAACAGGATGGCGTCTTTGCCCATGACGTCGTAGATTGCTCGGGGCTGACCTCCGAGGGAGATGATGTGCTCGCGGACGGGGTAGAAACCGAAGAACACTTCCTCGTTGTTGATCAGGTAGAGCTTGAACAGAGGTGTTGCGCGGTGTACCCGGACTTCGGCGGAGGCGTCGGTGACGAGGCCTAGTTCGCCGAGTTCGGTGACGTTGTCGACGATGGCGAGGGTGTTGCGGCGCATGATCTCGGTCGCGCGTGCGCGGAACTCGGGGCTGTCGGCCAGGCCCTCGACTTGACAGGGGAAGGCCATCGGTGCGGTGGTGTCGGGCACGAGGATGCGCACGTGGATGGACTCGGGTGTCAGGCGGCCGATCCGGATCTTGTCGAGGGGTTCTTGCATGATGCCCTGCAAGGTTTCCCCGGAGAAGCCAGCGAAGTCGATCACGACGTGCTGGGCGTGGAAGGCGCGTTCGATGTGAGGCCGCAGGCCAACCGGGCGCTCGGTGCGTTCGCGGACGAAGACGCCGCTGCCCTGCCGGGAGACGATGAGTCCTTCGTCCCGCAGCTCGCGTAGGGCGTTCTGCACTGTCATCGGCGCGACGCTGTAGGTCTTGGCTAGCTCGTTGCGGGTGGGCAGCTTGTCTCCTGGGTGGAATTTCTTGGTCAGGATGGCGGCGCGGAGGGCGTTGGCGACCTGTACGTAGGGTGGGCGTGGGTCGTCAGGGTCGAGGGACATGACTCGGGCCTCTTCTCGTCGCGAGGGCTGGTTCGTTGTCTTCGCTCGTGCATCCCCCAGCTTACAGTGCCTGGCTAGGCTGGCTAGATAGACAGCTCACCTATCTGACACTTGACTTGGCTAGGCAGCCTGGCTACTCTGGCCATGTCAGTCACATTGGGTCGCGCCGAGCGGGCGCGGTGAGCAGGGAGAGCAGCAGTTATGGCAGTGCGGCGAGCACGACGTTTCGATGTTCTCTTCGGTGAGATGTTTCCCTGGGCTCGGGTTACCGGACTGTGGCCGGTCGACCTCGGCGGCAACGGTAAGCCACCAGGTGGCGGGGGGTCGGGCGACGCCTCGGCCCAGGGTGCGCGGAAGGCGGCGTGATCGCCGTGCGGCCGTCGCGAGGGGCGGTCGCCCTGTGGAACGCCGCGTATTCCGAGCAGATGGCGGCCATGTTCGCGGCGACGCGAGCGGCCTGCGGTGACGTTGCGGCGGTCCGCCATTTGGCCAGGTCCTACCTGAATCTGGCGCAGGCGTGGCGTGTGCTGTCCGTTGACTTGGCTGTACCGCTGTGGGCGCGGCATGCCGCGTCGATCGCGGCCGAAGAGTTTGAGCGCCGGGCGCGGATGGAGAACGGCCGCGCGAACGCTACCGACCCAGCAGACAAGGAGGCGCCATGCGGTGGTGATGACAGTGGCGAGGCCTGCGCTACGGCAGCCGCTGAGGATGTTGATCCAAGGTGGTAAGGCATGTTTCACACAATCAGGGAAGGGAGTCATGATGAACTGGCACAGTTATCACGTCGACGGTCCGAATAAACGTCGTCGTAAGGGGATATCGGCGTCGTGTCAGCTGCACCGGGGTCCGGTGGGTTTCGCAAATCTTCTGGTGAGCATGCAGGAGGGGTGGATTGTGCTTGATCCGCATGTCACGGGAGCTTGTGTGATGGCTCTTGACGAGGAAAGTGCCAGGACGCTGCTTTTCGTCCTAACGGAGTGGCTGGGCTGATCTGGGGGGTAGCGGCCACGACGGTGAGACGGGCCAATGCCTGACACGGTAGAGATCGGGGAGGGGAGGTGAGGGTGATGGGGTTACGCGGGTGGTGGGCCGCGCGGGCCGATCGGGCTGAGTTGCGGCGTAAACGTGCGGGTCGGGTGCGTGTGGCGCGACGGGCGGTTTCAAGTGGTGGGCGCGATACCGGCCTTGACCTGGGATTCTTGCGGGGGCTTACCGTGAGCGTCGCGGGTGCCGGAGGTGTGGCCAGTGCGGCTGGCTTCCTGGTGATGGCCGCCGAGGGTGGTGAGGACCGCGTCGGTGACGGTGGCGACGAAAGAGGGGTGGCGTGGTCGACATCGTGGCTGCTGGGGGTCATTCTGCTGCGGTCGTTGCGAGGGTGGCCGTCTGCGGGTGCTCGGGCTGGGCGGTGCTGCCGCGCCGCTTCCGCTCCTCGGCGCTAGCGCGCCTGCGGTGCGGGTCGGCTTGCCCCCGATCGCTCTGGTCACCGTCGCCCCAGGTCAAGCCAGTGTCGCGCCCACCGTTTGAGCCCAAGGTGAGTCACTATGGGGTGATCACGAGTTCGGATGGTTGTGAAGTTGTCGCGGAGGTCGCAATAATGAAGTCTCCTGGAGTTCCTAACGAAGGAGGTTTCCAATGTCTGACCCCGCGAGTGAGCAAGGTATGTATTTTTACAGTGAAACTGACTTTAAGGGGGATAGCAAGTTTTATCCATTAGAGAAAATCGTTTCATATGAAGCCGTCCCGTTTCCA
>JBOHFY010000439.1:0-5900 GCA_050699895.1 Pseudonocardiaceae bacterium | reverse complement strand
GCCCGACGCACTGGTGCGGAGTCTCGCGCGGTGGTGCTGGGGCACATTCAGCGCGGCGGCACGCCCACCGCCTACGACCGGGTACTGGCCACCCGGTTCGGCGTGCATGCGGTCGATGCGGTGCACGAGGGCGACAGTGGCGTGATGGTCGCCCTGCGTGGCACCGACATCATCCGGGTGAAGCTGACCGAGGCCACCGCAACCGTCAAGACGGTGCCGAGGGAACGCCAAGCGGAGGCCGAGGTCTTTTTCGGCTGAGGCGTTCCACCGGCCCGGCCCCACTGGAACGGCCCAGTGCATCACCCCATACCCTGGCGAACCGTGAACTGGACTGTGGATGTTCCAGTCGACATGCTGCCGGAGCTACCGCCGCTGCCTGCCGATCTCCGTACCACACTTGACGCCGCGCTGGCCCGACCCGCCGAGCAGCAGCCGAACTGGCCCGACCCGGAAGCGGTGCGCGGTATCCGTGCCGTTCTGGAGAGCGTGCCACCGATCACGGTGCCTTCTGAGGTGGATCGGCTGCGCGAGCAGCTCGGGGCAGTTGCCCGTGGTGAGGCGTTTCTGCTGCAGGGCGGGGACTGCGCGGAAACCTTCGCCAACAACACCGAGCCGCACCTGCGGGCCACCATCCGCACGCTGTTGCAGATGGCGGTGGTGCTCACCTATGGGTCGAGTATGCCGGTGGTCAAGGTGGGGCGGGTAGCCGGGCAATACGCCAAGCCGCGGTCCGCGCCGACCGACGCGCTCGGTCTGACCTCCTACCGTGGCGACATGATCAACTCTCTGCTCGCCACCCCTGAGGCGCGGGTGCACGACCCGTCGCGGATGATCCGGGCCTACGCCAACGCCGCCGCGGCGATGAACCTGGTGCGCACGCTGACCCTGACCGGCATGGCGGACCTGCACAGGGTGCACGACTGGAACAAGGACTTCGTGCGGCGATCTCCGGCCGGGGCCCGATATGAGGCGCTGGCCGGAGAGATCGACCGGGGCCTACGCTTCATGTCGGCGTGTGGCGTGGCCGACTCCTCGCTGCTCTCCACCGAGATCTACGCCAGTCACGAGGCGTTGGTGCTTGACTACGAGCGGGCCATGCTCCGCCTGGACAGCACCAGCGAGACGCCCAAGCTCTACGATCTGTCCGCCCACTTTCTCTGGGTGGGGGAGCGGACTCGGGCGCTGGACGGGGCGCACATCGCCCTCGCCGAGCTGCTGGCCAACCCGATCGGGCTCAAGCTGGGTCCGGGTACCACCCCAGACCAGGCCGTGGAGTACGTCGAGCGGCTTGATCCGCACGGCGTGCCAGGTCGGCTCACGCTGATCTCGCGGATGGGGGCGCAGCGGGTTCGCGATGCGCTGCCGGAGATCGTGGAGAAGGTCACCGCCGCTGGGCACCAGGTGATCTGGCAGTGCGACCCGATGCACGGCAACACCATCGAATCGTCCACCGGGTACAAGACCAGGCACTTCGACTGGGTGGTGGATGAGGTGCAGGGTTTCTTCGAAGTGCACCACGCGCTGGGCACTCATCCCGGGGGAATCCACGTGGAGCTCACCGGGGAGGACGTCACCGAGTGCCTCGGCGGCGCTCAGGACATTTCTGACGCGGACCTGGCCGGGCGCTATGAAACCGCGTGCGATCCGCGGCTGAACACCCAGCAGGCGCTGGAGCTGGCGTTCTTGGTCGCCGAGATGCTGCGGTCGTGAGGTCTCGCTCACAAGGCTGTCAGGGAGACCGTGACGCCGCGACGAACGGATTGCCCGGCTACGGGTGATTGCGAGATCACCCGGTCTGGGAAGCCCTCAAGGAATCCGAACCCACCGAGAGGCTCACCGAGAGACCTGCTGACCGTGCTTTTCAACCCCGCTTGCGCGAGCATCTGGCGGGCCTGTGCGACCGGCAGCCCGACCACCTCGGGCACGATCGTCATCGGGATAGGGGCTGGCCCTTTACTGATCACCACGGTCACCGTCGCGCCGACGGCCAGCATCGTGCCGGCCGCCGGCCGTGATCCGATGACGGCGCCTAGCGGGACGGTGTCGTTAAACTCTGCGGCGCGCGGGTCCAGCCGAGGGCTCAGGTCCGCCTGCTGGATCGCCCGCTCGGCATCCTCTGTGGTGCTCCCGACCGCCAGGTTGGGCACCACCGGGCGGCCCAGCGAGATCACCACGGTGATGCCCGAGCCGCGCAGCACCCGGTGACCCGGCGCGGGGTCGGTACTGATCACCGTGTTGCCAGGGGCGGTGTCGTTGTGGTCCTCCGTGACGTCGGCTGTGAGGTCAGCGGAGGCCAACGCGGTCGTCACCGCCCCGCGTTGCAGACCCGTCAGGTTGGGCACCACGGTCCACCGGCCGCTGCCCAGCCACCACGCGCCTAGCCCGATGGCGCTCGCGAGCATCAACACGATCACCATCCAGGCGATGAAGGCGCGCCGATTGCGGGCCCGTTCGCGCGGGTAGAGATCATGCTGCGGAGCTGGCTCGGCCCTGGCCAGAGCCCGAGTTCCGCGCGGTCCGTGGTCCAGAGGGACGATCATCGTGGCACTGGCCGACCCAGCCGCGGTGGCAGGCACGGGTACCGTTACTCGGGTGAGACCCAGGTCGGCTCGCGCTGCTTGCAGTGCGTGCAGGAACGCGCCCGCGTTCGGCGGGCGGGCTGCCGGATCCCGACGGGTGGCCCGCACGATCAGGTCGTCCAGCGGCGCTGGCACCGCGGCACCGGCTGTGCTCGGAGCCGGCATGTCGTCGTTGACGTGGCGATAGGCCACCGACAGCGCGGTCTCACCGGTGTAAGGCGGTACCCCGGTGAGCATCTCGAACAGCATCACCCCGGTGGCGTAGACATCGCTGCGGGCGTCTGCCGCCCCGGTTGCGACCTGTTCTGGCGAGAGGTAGGCCACCGTTCCGAGGATGACGTCTCCGGTGCTGGTGCTGGCCTCGGCAGCCGCGCGGACCAATCCGAAGTCGGCGACCTTCACCACGCCGCCGGGCCCGATGAGCACGTTCTCTGGCTTGACGTCGCGATGGACCAGCCCCTCCCGGTGCGCTGCGGCCAGCGCCGAGAGCACCATGTCGGCCACCGAGACCGCAAGCGGCACCGACAGCCTGCCGTGCTGGCGCAGCAAATCCCGTAATGTTCCGCCGTCCACCAGTTCCATCACCAGGAACACGTAGTTACCAGCGGGAGAGGAGTCGGCGCCTTGGTCGTGAACCCCGACGACCCCAGGGTGGTGCAGCCGCGCGACAGCGCGGGCCTCGCGCTCGAAACGCTGCAGGAAGACCGGGTCCGCGGCGAACCGAGGGGCCATCACCTTGATGGCCACCGGACGCTCCAGGCGGGTATCCGTACCACGGTAAACGGTGGACATGCCGCCGTGGGCCAGCACCGGACCAACCTGGTAGCGCCCGTCCAGCAGGCGGCCGACTAGGTTCCCGTCGTGATCGGGCCCCTGTCGTTCCACAGTCTGAGGATCGTACGGACCCCGGCTTGCCGAACGGCGCAAGGGCGCCGTTCGGCGGATATGGCATGGTGACCACTGTGAGCGACATCCCTATCGCCCAAGACGTGCTTGACCCCGAGGTGGTGGTGCTGCCACTACCCGAGGTGGCGCAACGGCTGGGACTACCGGTAACTCGAGTGCATCAGATGTTGCGTGACGGGCAACTGCTGGGGGTACGCCGCCACGGTGTGGCGGTGGTGCCCGAGGAGTTTCTCAACGGCGATACCGTCGTCAAAGGACTGCCCGGCACGGTCACTCTGCTGCGCGACGCCGGTTACGCCGCCGAGGAGATCCTGCGCTGGCTGTTCACAGCGGAGGATTCGCTGCCCGGCACCCCGATTGGCGCGCTGCGAACCGACCGAGGTCGTGAGGTGAAGCGCCGTGCCCAGGCTATGGGATTTTAACGGGGATTCCGACGGGGATTCCGACGGGGGGTCGGGCGCGGTATCCTCGCCACTTCGCTGTGATCTCGTGGGATTGCGGTCGGTCAGCTATAAGGAGGAGACACGATGCTGGGGATGCTAGGGAGAATCATCGCTCTGGCGGGGGTGGTGGGGGCCGCTCGCCGGTTCGCCAAGAACAACCCCGCGGTGGTCGGCAAGATCGCGGACCAGGCCGGCCGACTCGTCGACCAGCTCACCAAGGGCAAGTTCAGCAACCAGATCGACGGGGCGGTACGCAAGGTTCAGGGCTCCACCGGCCGAGACTCGGCCTAGCGGGTATCCGATCAGGGTTCGAAGCCAGGCCCGTCGACCCGGTCCACAATGGTGAACCGTTCGGCGGGCCAGCGGCGGAAGTGTCGGCGCACCATGCCTCGCCGCTGATGAGAGACTGGTGACCATGGCAGTGAACTCGTTCATGGTCCCGCTCGGCACCCTGGCGCCGCCGTTCGCCCTGCCGTCTCTCGACGGCCACATGGTCACCTCAGCCGGCCTTGCCCCCCCTCAGCCGCTGCTGGTGATGTTCTTGTCCAATCACTGCCCCTACGTTCGGCATATCGAGCGAGAACTCGGCTCGCTGGTCGCCGAGTACGCACCGGGCGTGGCTGCGGTGGCGATCTGCAGTAACGATGTCGAGAACTACCCCGACGACGGCCCAGCCGGGCTGACCGAGCAGGCCCACCGCGCCAGCTTCACCTTCCCGTACCTGCTCGACGACACCCAGCGGGTCGCACTGGCCTACCGAGCCGCGTGCACCCCGGACTTCTTCCTCTATGACGCCGGGCGCCGCCTCGCCTACCGGGGGGAGTTCGATGAGGCCCGCCCCCGCAACGACGCTCCGGTGACCGGCAAGGCATTGCGGTCGGCGCTGGACCTGGTGCTTGCCGGGGAACCGGCGCCCGACCCGCAGGTACCCAGTATGGGCTGCGGCATCAAGTGGAAGCCAGGCAACGAGCCCTCCTGACCACGACCTTCACCCTGGTGATCGGCGCGGACGGACTGCACTCGAACGCTGAACTCAGTCGTAGGCGACGTGGCGGTCACCGCAGCGAAACGCTGGCTGGCGAGCTGCCGCGCGCGGGCGTGCCCGCCAGGCCTGCACTGATGATGTATCTGTGTTGAGCCGGGGTAGGAGCCACCGTGCCTCGGGTGATGGGGACCCCGACGCGCTCGATGGGTGGCTGGAGCCGCCGGCACCTCTCCTGCTCAACTCCTGCGGCCTCACGCTCCACACGGTGCGCCAGCTGCCCACCGTTACCGTCTCGGCCGCGGTGCGCTGGAACAGCGATGCCCACCAACTCGGCCACGCTCGGCGATGCCGCCGCACCCGCGGGGAACTAACTCGGGTCAGCATCGCCGAACTTCCAGCGCGAGGTTACCGGCGTCGTACGGGCGGCTGGAGGCCAGCGGCAGTGGCATGGTGGGTGTCACCTCGGGTTGGGGTGGCCGGCCGGCCACCGGGAGCCAAGCGGGGGGACGCTCAACCGGTGGCCGGCCAGCGATTTCAGGGGGCGATGCCCCCACTCGGGCAGGGGTCGGGAATACCGGTGACGCAGGTCATGCACAGCGCCCACGACAGACCGCTCGTGATGATGAGCCCGTCAGCGGGCACCCGCTGGCCGCACAGCGCCCGAGCGTGATCCCGGGAGGCGGCACGCAGAACCTCGAGGAGTCGCAGCAGGTGCAGGCGGCCGTCCTCGGGGCAGCGCGCCCACCGCAGCAGCTGCCCGACCCCCGGCCACCCGCCCGAACAGCGGGGATCCGGCTGGCCGCCAGGAGGAAGCGGTACGGGGCAGCTCAACCGGCGGCCAGCCGAAATCTTGGCGAACAGAGGATCAGGTACCCGCGGGCGCACTCGCCGCGGGGCGTGGTCCCGGTCCACAGCGGTACTCCCCCTGATCGATCTGTCGTGTGGACGGTGGCGGCCCCGCGAGGGTCGTCGCCCACGAAGCGGGGC
>JBOHFY010000438.1:0-3007 GCA_050699895.1 Pseudonocardiaceae bacterium | reverse complement strand
GCTCGACGGCGAGGGGGACCGGGCGGGTGATGCCGCGCACGGTCAGCTCGCCGTCGAGCACCAGGTCGTCGCTGTCGCGGCGGACCCCGGTGGAGCGGTAGGACATGGTGGGGAACTCCGCCGCGTGCAGGAAGTCGGCCGATCGGATGTGCCCGTCGCGCTGCGCGTTGCCGGTGTCGAAGCTGTTGATGTCGATCTCTACGGTCACCGACGAGTCGAGCACGTCGGCGGCGGTGACCAGGCACCCGGAGATACCGTTGAACCGACCGCGCACCTTGCTGATCATCATGTGGCGGATGGCGAACGCGACGGTGGAGTGCGCGGCATCAATGTCCCAGGTGCCGGCGACGTACCCGGGAATCGTTGGCGGAACAGCGGTCATGGGGAACCTTCCGTGGTTGAGTTGTCCCGGGGGGATGTCACCGAAAACATACTGCGCCTCGGGCACGTAGTCTGCGGGTATGCGCCGGATCATGGGGACCGAGGTGGAGTATGGCATCTCAGTGCCCGGGGACAGCTCCGCCAACCCAGTCCTGACCTCGACTCAGGTCGTGCTGGCCTACGCCGCGGCGGCTGAAGTGCCGCGAGCCAAGCGAGCCCGGTGGGACTACGAGGTGGAGTCCCCACTGCGGGATGCCCGCGGGTTCGACCTGGGCGTCCCCGGAATCGCGCAGCCCGACCCGGAGCTGGACGATCTCGGCGCGGCGAACGTCATCCTCACCAACGGCGCCCGGCTGTATGTCGACCACGCGCACCCGGAGTTCTCCAGTCCCGAGGTCACCAACCCGCGCGACGCGGTGATCTGGGACAAGGCCGGCGAGCGGATCATGGAGGAAGCCGCGCTGCGCGCCCGAACCGTGCTCGACCAGCCTCCCTTCCAGCTGTACAAGAACAACGTCGATGGCAAGGGCGCCTCCTACGGCACCCACGAGAACTATCTGATGGCGCGTTCCACGCCGTTCACGCTGGTCATCGCGGGGTTGACCCCGTTCTTCGCCTCCCGCCAGGTGATCTGCGGATCCGGTCGGGTGGGCCTCGGGCCCGCCGGGGAGCACCCCGGGTTCCAGCTGTCGCAGCGGGCGGATTACATCGAGGTCGAGGTCGGCCTGGAGACCACCCTCAAGCGCGGCATCATCAACACCCGGGACGAGCCGCACGCCGACGCCGACAAGTACCGGCGGCTGCATGTCATCATTGGTGACGCCAACCTCGCCGAGTACTCCACCTACCTCAAGGTCGGTACTACGGCGCTGGTACTGGACTTGATCGAAGCGGGGGAACGCTTCGATGACCTGCGCTTGGTCGATGCGGTGCGGGCGGTGCACGCGATTAGTCGCGACCCGTCTCTGAAGACGACCGTGGAGGTATCCGGTGGTCGTCAGCTCACCGGCCTGGATCTACAGCGTGCCTACCACGAGCGGGTCGCGCGGTTTTTCGCGCGGGAGGGCACCCCGGATAGCGGTGCGGACACCGCCGAACATGTCCTGAGTACCTGGGGGGAGGTGCTCGACGCGCTCGCGCGGGACCCGATGGAGTGCGCCGACCGGCTGGACTGGCCGGCCAAGCTGCAATTACTCGAAGGCGACCGGGCCCGGGACAGTCTGGGATGGGCCTCGCCACGGCTGCAACTGGTTGATCTGCAGTACTCCGACGTGCGGATGCACAAGGGCCTCTACAACCGCCTGGTGGCCCGTGGCTCGATGAAGCGGTTGGTCACCGAGGAGGAGGTGCACGCGGCCATTACTCGGCCACCAGAGGACACCCGCGCCTACTTCCGTGGTCGGTGTCTGGAGCGCTACGCCACGGAAGTGGCTGCGGCATCCTGGGACTCAGTGATCTTTGATCTCGGTCGCGAATCCCTGGTCCGGATCCCGACCTTGGAGCCGCTGCGGGGTACCCGCGCGCACGTCGGGGCGCTGCTGGACGCCTCGAGCACGGCCGCGGAACTGGTGGCGGCGCTCACCCGAGGCTGATCACCCGACTGGCCAGGCGGCGATTGTCAGCGCTGGTGGGTACTGGTTGTCAGTGTTGCTGGGTACTGTTTGGGCAGAGACAACTCGGTCCGGGAGGCGAAATGTCCCAGGAAAAGGTGCAACGCCAAGGCGGCGGCGGAGACGACGAGACGACCGACGGCGCGCCAGCCGGTCAGGAACGTCGGGAGAAGCTTGGCGAGGACGTGGACGCGATCCTTGACGAGATCGACGATGTGCTTGAGGAGAACGCCGAGGACTTCGTCCGGGCCTATGTCCAGAAGGGCGGCCAGTGACAGGCCCCCCGAGCGGTCCAGGCATCAGGTTCGTGCGCAGCGGGTAACTGGCCGCCACATGAGATACTGCCACATGAGATACTGAGGCGACGGGGACCGCAACGGGGACAAGGAGACGGTCGTGGTGGACGCCCGCCAGCGCAAGCCCGGCGTTTGACGCTACCCTCGCCTTTCCCGCTGAATCCCCCTCCATCCAGGAGTTTCCGCTGTGACGATGCCGTTCTACGCCTCGGTCGAGCAGGTCATGCGCGACCGCTCGGAGCTCGCTCGCAAGGGCATCGCCCGGGGCCGCGGTGTCGTCGTGCTCAGTTACTCCCGCGGGGTGCTGTTCGTCGCCGAGAACCTGTCCACCGCGCTGCACAAGGTCTCGGAGATCTACGATCGCATCGGCTTCGCTGCCGTCGGCCGATACAACGAGTACGAGAACCTGCGCCAAGCCGGAATCCGGCACGCCGATGTCCGCGGCTACTCCTACGACCGGCGTGATGTGACCGGACGCGCCTTGGCCAACGCCTACGCGCAGACTCTCGGCACGATCTTCTCGGAGCAGCACAAGCCCTTCGAGGTGGAGCTGTGCGTCGCCGAAGTGGGTCCCAACCCGGACTCCGATCAGCTCTACCACCTGACCTACGACGGCTCGATCGGCGACGAGCCAGACTTCGTCGTGATGGGCGGCCAGGCCGACGTCATCTCCACGGCACTCAACGAGTCCTTCCGCCAGGAGATGGACACCCCCGAAGC
>JBOHFY010000437.1:0-2515 GCA_050699895.1 Pseudonocardiaceae bacterium | reverse complement strand
CATCCCGGTCCGTTCGCTCTACGAGGCGCGTGACTTCCTCTACGAGGTGACGAAGCTGTACACCAACCCCTCGTGAACCGCCGTGTCGCATCAAGCCAAGGAGCGGACCTGCACGAAGGTGCGCTGGAGTCGGGTGTCGCCGTACCCGAGACGGGGGCCAGGCACGCCTGAACGGGGCACTCATCACCGATCGTCGCACTCGGTGCGATCTACGGTTCGCGCAATGACGCGCCGCTGCAACAAAACCGCAGATCAAATATTGTGGTGGAGCTGACGGGACTCGAACCCGTGACCCCCGCACTGCCAGTGCGGTGCGCTACCAGCTGCGCTACAGCCCCCGAAGGGATCACCACGGCTCGGCCGCGGCGCGTGGGCCACCGTACACGAGACCGGGGATGATCCCCGAACAGGACCCCCGGATCAGTGTCGGGGGCCGCTGAGCGCCTGGTCCAACCAGCCCGCGTTACCGATGTCAATGACCGCGCCGTTCACGACGATACTCGGAGTACCAAACTGGTGGTCGGATCGCAGGCCGCTGATGTACCGGCTGGCGGCATCGGTGGCGGCGGCGACGCGCTGCCGCGCACCGGCCTGCACACAGCCCGCGAAGCTGTCACCGGCGCCCAGGGAGCGGCCGAGCTGCTGGAGCTGGGCGCTGCTCCACCCCTGGCCCCCCTCAGTCGGCTGAGTGGCATAAAGACTGTCGTGGAAGCGAGGGAAGATGCCGGCCTGGGCGGCACACAGGGTCGCGCCGCCGGCCAGCGTGGAGTACCCCGCCGGGACCGAACGACTGTCAAGAATAGCGACCGGGTGGTACACCACCTTGGCCTTGCCGTCCGCGGCAGCTTGCGCGAGCTGGGGATGATAAAGCTTTTCGAACTGCCCGCAGATCGGGCACAGGAAATCTTCGTAGATATCGATGGTCACCGGCGCCTGGGGGCTTCCGGTGACGATGGTGTCGCCCTGCGCGGCCACCCGGTACTCCACCCCGGCGGCGGCGACGGGGATCGCCGTCGCGAGGGGAGCGGTCTTGTTGTGGCGCTGCACCAGCAGCCCGACGCCGACGACAATGATGAGTACCACGACGATGGCGACCCCCGCGATCACCTCTCGGCTGCCTCCACCACCGCTCCCACGGGCCGCCGTCACCGCTTGCGCAGCCTGCCGCTTGCGCTTGTCCTGGGTCCGTTCGGCGCTGCCCACGACACATCCCTTCCTGTTCCTGTGGCCGGATTCCCGGCTGGTTCCCTGTGCCGGAGTCTTCACTGTGCCGGAGTCCCGGCTGGGTCCCGGTGTGCGCCCGGACCCGCGCGCAGCCACCCGTCGACGCTCAGCGCTGTCCGGGGCAGCACCAGCAGCCACAGCGCCAGCAACACTATTCCGGCGTCGCGGGCCAGCTCCTGTGGATAGTGCGTGCTGCCCTTGGCCACCGCCCCGCCACCGCCGAAGCAGCCGCAGTCGATGGATAGTCCGCGGGCCCAGGACTGCGCCACCGCGGTCATCAGCACCAGCAACAGCACCGCCGAGGCGAGGGCGACCCACCGAGTGAACGCACCCGCTAACAGCAGGGTTCCCAGTGCCAGTTCCACGAGCGGCAACGCGGTGGCGACCGGCCCGACCAGGCTCGGTGGCAGCACCTCGTAGGCGCTCACCGCGATCCGGGTCTGCGCCGGGTCGACCGCCTTGAGCGCCCCAGATACCAGAAACACCGCAGCCAGCCCCAGTCGCGCCACAGTGCTCAGCCCAGCGGCGCGGGGACGGGACAAACGAGGCACCGGAGCAGCCTAGACCAGTCGCTCGCCAGGCCAGGTGAGCCTGCCCACGGCGAGACGAACCCGGGGAACGGCGTAACCCGGCGGGGTCCGTACCGTGGTAGCGAGGGCGTCGCTGAGGTGCGGTGATGAGTGATGGCCGGCGAGCCGGATCATGAGGTCGGGCACGTTCACCGAGACGTCTCCGGAGGGTGGCTGCGCCCAGCCGTGTTCGGCGCAATGGACGGTCTGGTCACCAACATCGCGCTGATCGCGGGGGTGGGCGGCAGCGGGGCGGGCGCCCACCTGATCGTGCTGACCGGGATGGCCGGGCTGGTGGCGGGCGCGTTCTCGATGGCGCTGGGGGAGTACGCGTCGGTGGAGACGCAGAACGACTCGGTGCGCGCCGAGATTCAGGTCGAACGCGACGAGCTGAGCCGGCACCCGAGCGCGGAGCAGGCCGAGCTGGTCGCCTCCTTCGTGCGGATGGGCCTGACCCGCGAGACCGCGCGGCGAGTGGCCGAAGAAGTGCACGCCAACCCGTCGCTGGCGCTGCGGGTGCACATCAACCAGGAGCTCGGCGTGAACCCCGACGAGCAGCCCTCCCCGTGGGTGGCCGCCGGCTCGTCGTTGCTCTGCTTCGCGCTCGGCGCGCTGGTCCCGCTCATCCCGTACCTGCTCGGCTTCACCGGGCTGATCGCGGGTCTGGTCGCCGGTGCGGGTGGGCTGTTGCTGGCCGGTGGGCTCGCGGCCCGATTCACCAC
>JBOHFY010000436.1:0-2156 GCA_050699895.1 Pseudonocardiaceae bacterium | reverse complement strand
GAACTACCCAGCTTCGAGTCACGCTGACGGTTCCAGCTGTTCAGACGTGGTGCCCCCGGCAGGATTCGAACCTGCGCTCCCGCCTCCGGAGGCCGCTTGAGGTCGGGCTTGGGGTCCGAGCGGTGGCCGTTCACAGGGGGTCGGGTAGCAACGCGAACGACCCCACATGTTTAGGCCGGACCACGGTGAAGTGGCGTCGATCAACAGTCGCGACGCGCGTGATGCCCAGCCGTTCCGCGGTCGCGATCACGGCCGCGTCCGTGCCGCCGAGCTTGAGATCGGCGTACTGCCTGACGAGGACAGCCATCCGCATCACGTCCTCCTCCAGAAAGTCACCAAGTGACAGTGCCTGGCCGGGCCCGAACGCGTCGAGAAATGTCGCTTCGGCGGTGGCTCCGAGATGCTGGCCGATCAGATAACACGTCTCCGCTATGACGAGCGGCGGCACGATCAAGGGCCTGGGAGCGGTGGCCAGCCAGCGCACGCAGGCCTTGTGGTGGGTGTCGCGGCGATCAGCCAGGGCGTAGAGGACGCCCGTGTCCACGATGATCACGATGGGTTATGCGCTGCCGAACCCGTTGGTGAGGAAATCGTCTACCCGCTCGGAGACATCCGATCGGCCGCTGTCGCCGATCCCGACGAACGCCGGCAACGGCTGGCGTTGGCTTGGGAGGATGTACCGCTCCATCGCAAGCGTCAGCAACTCGTCGGCCTGCTCCTCGGGCAGGTTCTCGACGAGCTCCAACAGCTTGTCCCTGCTGGTCACACGCGCATCGTACTCGTACTCGTACGTGGGCTCCCCAAGCTAGGTCCGGTTGCGCGAACTCGTCGAGGGACGCGTTAATTCGGTGCGACAAGGCCTGGGCCTCGTGGCGTCAGCAGCCGCGCTGACCGTTCCAGCTGCTCAGCCAAGGGTGCCCCCGGCAGGATTCGAACCTGCGCTCCCGCCTCCGGAGGGCGGTGCTCTATCCCCTGAGCTACGGGGGCGTACCGCAGTAGAGCGTACCTTACCGACCGCGCACACCCTGCGGCGCTCAGCCTGGGCGGCGCTAGCGCGGGCCAGGCCGTGACCTCCCTAGACTCCCAGGGGTGACTCCCGCCGCGCTCGCCGAGCTGGTCCGATCCCTCGCCCACGACGCGTTGACCAGCCGCGGCCTCGACCCCGCCGCGCTTCCGGCCGCGGTGACCGTCCAACGCCCACGTCACCCTGAGCACGGTCACTACGCGACCAATGTGGCATTACAGACCGGGAAGAGAGTGGGAGTGCCGCCGAGGGAGCTGGCTGGCTGGCTGGCGCAGGCGCTGGCGTGCCGCCGAGAGGTCCGTTCCGCGGAGGTCGCCGGCCCCGGCTTCCTCAACCTGCGGCTGGCGGCCGACGCGCAGGCCGAGATTGTCGCGCGAGTGCTCGCGGCCGGAGAGCGCTTCGGTGCTCTTCAAGGCCGGCCCATTCCCCGGTTGGCCGGACCGGACGAGCCAGCGACGGGGCACGCCGCGCGGTACGCGCATGCCCGGCTTGCCGCGCTGGCCCGCCACGCCGCCGACCTCGGGATCACCTACGACAATCCCCAGCTGGGGCTGCTGGAGCACGAGCGGGAGGGCGAGTTGATCCGTACGCTAGCCGAGTTTCCCCAGGTCGTGGTAGTGGCATCGAGGGTCGCCCAGCCGAGGGAGCGCCGGCTGGCGCGCTACCTGGAGCGGCTGGCCAGCACCTACCACCGATGTGAGGGCAGTTGCCGGGTGCTGCCGATGGGCGATGAGCAACCGAGCTCGCGGCACGCCGCCCGGCTGGCGCTGTGCCAGGCGACCCGGCAGGTGCTGGCCAACGGCCTGGGCATGCTCGGCTTGCCCGCCCCGGAGCGGATGTGAGGGCGCATCCAGCCGGGCCGCGCCACGCCGACGTGCTTGCCCGGTCCTCCACAGCGGGCTCCTGCCCGACCGGCTCGGCCGAGGATGTCCGGGCCGAGCTGCACGCGCTGCACCCGGCGGTCTGGCCGCGCGGGGCTCGTCGCGGCGACGACGGCGTGGTGCGGCTGGCCGGGGTGTCGGTCGCGGAGCTCGCGCAGACGTATGGCACCCCGGTGTTCGTGGTGGACGAGGCGGACTGCCGGGCCCGCTGCGCCGAGCACGCGGCCGCCTTCGGCGCCCCGGAGCGGGTG
>JBOHFY010000435.1:0-1957 GCA_050699895.1 Pseudonocardiaceae bacterium | reverse complement strand
GACACGTTCACCCCTTCGTCAACCCGCCACGCCGGGTCCACACGATTTCACACGAACTTGATCACCAAACCCACTTGATACAGCGAGGAGCCGGCTGGGAGGATCCCTGGGTTGCTCGCGGCGAGGCGCGCGGATGACGGATCCAGGAGACCGACCAAAACCGTGGGAGATCAACTTGTTACCACTGCTCCCGCAGCCGACGTAGGCCCAGTGCTCCCGAACGTGTCCTCAGCCGCAAGGTAGCGCGTTCCCGCAGGTCAAGACGTTGGACTTGAGCGCTAGTTTGCGGCACAACCAGTCCCTGGAGTCGTCTCTCGTGCACCGCTGACCAGGGACAACAGCCCACTTTGCGGCTGAGGACACGTTCGGGAGCACTGGGCCGAGGCGGCTGGCCAGGCGCACCGTGCCTAGCATGCCGCGCTCCGTGATCGCGTGTTGATCCTTGTCGCCGTCAGCCTGATGTGATATGTACGGGCCGCCTGAGCCGCCGCACCGGTCCCCGGCCATGCCCGGCTGTCCTACCGTCAGGTCATCGCGCTGTTCACCATCCTGGTCAGCGATCTGCCTCCCGCACTGTGTCTCGCTCTCCGTGCCCCCACGAGACGGTCTGACTATCTGGGGTGATGGTGATCTGTGACTGGTCCAGAGATGGTTTCCCAGTGGCTGCCCAGGAGCGGAATGCCGCTTCGACCTCGTCCCACAAGCGGCGGGGGCCATGCTGGCGGATCTGGCGGGGGCCGCGTGAGCCGTCATATCGGGCGACGGCCCATGATCCGCCCGCCGGGTCGAGCAGCCACAGTAGGTGGTGTTTCCGGTCATCGGTGGGTGGCTGGTGTTCCCAGACGCAGCGGGGTACGCGCGTGCCGATGGCCCATCGGACGTCGTGGTTCTCGGCGATGCGCCAGGGCTTGAGGGTGGTGGTGGAGAGCTCGGCGGCGGGGTCTTCGGGGTCGAGGTGATCGAGGGTCCATTCCGGTGTGCGCTGGCTGCGCACGGCCATGAAACCGACCCTGCCGACGGGCCGGCCGGTCGCGGTGCCGTCTCCTTCCACGATGAAGCGCACTAGGGGCACGCTGCCACCGAAGTCGGTCCGCATCGGGGTCACGATCACCCCGCCCGGTCTGGTCTGGGCGACCCAGGAGTAAGGAAGCTCACCAACCCGGACGGCGGCGGTGGCGATCACCCGATCATAGGGTGCGTTGGCCGGATGGCTCTGGGCACCGTCACCGGTCAGCACCGTCACGGGGAACCCGCTGTAGTCCAATGCCGCCCGGGCAGCCGTGGCCAACACGGGGTCGATCTCGACCGTGGTCACGTTGGGCGCACCAAGGCGAGCGGCCAGCAGCGCGGCGTTGTAACCGGTCCCGGTGCCGATCTCCAACACAGTGTGCCCGTCGTGGACATCGAGGGCGGCCAGCATGCTCAATACCAGGTCCGGCTTACTGGCCGAGCTGGTGCACAATTCGCCGTTGACATCCGGCCACCTGGTCGTGCCGTCATCGAACTGGATGAGGATCGGCACGTTGCGGTAGGCCGTCTTCAGCCATCGGTCAGGGTCGTCGTGACAGCTCAGAGGTTGTGGTTTCCCCTGCTCGTCGTCCACCCATACCTGTGGCGGCAGGAAGGCGTGCCGGGGCACTGCCAGAAACGCCGTCCGCCAGGCCGCTGGCACCGCGTCCACCGCGTCCAAATCAGCGACAAGTCGCTCAATCATCATCGCTGCTGTCATCGTCGTGATCATCTGTGTCGTTATCATCTGTTGGGGTCTGACCAGACTTCTCGAATTCCTTCGGGTCAAGCTGCTTGGCGGTGTCCGGGTGAACATCGCCGTCACGGGTTGGATCGTGCTTACCCACCGTTCGCTCCTTCTTTGGTCGAGCCCCATTAATTCGGGGCTGCGCCAGGATCCAGTTCACTCGCCTTTGATCGCCAAAAGTGAGCCGTGGCCGTGCGGTAG
>JBOHFY010000434.1:0-22180 GCA_050699895.1 Pseudonocardiaceae bacterium | reverse complement strand
CGTTGTTGGTGGATTACGTGATGACGGTGGCGGTGTCGGTGGTGGCTGGGGTGTCGGCGATCACCTCGGCGTTGCCCGCGACCGCCCCGCACGCGGTGGCGATGTCGATGGGGTTCGTCGCGGTGCTGATGGTGGTCAACCTGCGGGGGGTGCGGGAGACCGGTAAGACCTTCGCGATCCCGACGTATGGGTTCGTGGTGGGCATCTTCGTCATGTTCGCCTGGGCGGGCGTGAAGCTGGGAGCCGGGCAGCACCTGGTCGCGGAGAGCGCGGGATACCAGATTCACGCCACCGAGCAGGCCACCGGCGTCCTAGCCGCGTTCCTGGTCTTGCGGGCGTTCGCCCAGGGCTGCACCGCGCTGACCGGGGTGGAGGCGATCAGCAACGGCGTCCCGGTGTTCCAGAAACCCAAGGCGCACAACGCCGCCACCGTGTTGAGCTACCTCGCGGTGTTGGCGGTGGCGATGGGAATCGGGATCACCGTGCTGGCCAGCGCCGCAGGCGTGCACGCCGCGCTAGACCCCACCCAACTGGGCCTGCCTGCTGACGCGACACCCAAAACGGTGCTGGCCCAGGTCGCCGCCGCAGTGTTCGGACCCGGTTCGGTGGGGTTTTACGCGATTCAGGTGTTCACCGCGGCGATCCTGATCCTGGCGGCGAATACCTCATTCAACGGTTTCCCCGGGTTGGCTTCGATCCTGGCCCGGGACCGGTATTTCCCTCGCCAGTTCCACACCCGCGGGGACCGGCTGGTCTTCAGTAACGGCATCGTGCTGCTCGCGGTGTTCGCCGCCGGGTTGATCTATGTGTTCAACGCCAATACCAACGCCCTGATCCAGCTCTACGTGATCGGGGTGTTTATCGCCTTCACCCTGTCCCAGATCGGTATGGTCAAGCACTGGCATACCGCACTACACGCCGATCTGCCGACCAGAGACCGGCGCCGGCTCCGCCGCGCGCAGCTGATCAACGGTTCGGGGGCGGTGGCCACCGGGGTGGTCTTCGTGATCGTGCTGGTGACGAAGTTCGTTGAGGGCGCCTATCTTATCGTGATCGCCATCCCGGTGCTGTTCGCCCTGATGCGCGGCATCAACCGGCATTACGCCACGGTGGCGAAAGAGATCGCGGTGGAGGATGTCCGCCCCGTCAGCCCGTCCCGCAACCACGTCCTGGTGCCGGTGTCCAAGGTCAGCGGTCCTACCCTGCGGGCGCTGGCCTACGCGCGGTCCCTGCGCCCCCACACCCTCGAGGCCATCACCGTCACCGTCGATGACGAGGAGTCCGCCCAGCTGCGCCGGGACTGGGACGACGCGGGCCTCGACTTCCCCTTGAAGATCATCGAATCGCCTTACCGAGAGATCACCCGACCGATCCTGACATACGTCCGGGACTACCCCCGCACCGGACCCCGCGACATCATCACCGTGATCATTCCCGAGTACGTCGTCGGGCACTGGTGGGAACAACTACTGCACAACCAGAGCGCACTGCGGCTGCGAGCCCGCCTGCTGTTCCTCCCCGACGTGGTCACCGTCGACATCCCCTGGCACCTGCGCTCCGCCGGAGTCACCCGCACCGACGCCCAAGCCCACCGCCTGCACGAGAACTACGAACACCAAGCCGCCGCGGCCCGCCAACCGAACAGATCATCGGGGCAGAAGCGGCCATGATTGACTGGGGTGCGCGGTCGTGCAACCATGTCGCACCCGCCAGGCTGTGTTCTCCAACAGGCAAAGCTCTATCCCCGCGGTCGGCGGGGCCCGTCCGTTCGTACCCGCGGAACTCGACCCACCAGAGCACGGGAAATACCGGGCACTCCTCGTGCACTGGCTGGCCGGCAGCACAGGAAAAACAATCACCGCCGCCATCGAAGCCACGTGCATCCGGCTGATCGACCTTGGAACAGCGCATCACCGAAAGCAAGCTCCGCACCGCCGACTCGGACGGAAAGAGACTGCTCGACACCCTCATCCGAGCCGGCCTCGATGGCCGACCGCTGACCGACCAGGAGATACTGGACCTAGCTTTTTTGACGGCCGTCGCCAGTCTCGACACCCTAACTCAATCCATCAACTTCTGTTTCCGCTACCTCGCCGAACACTCTGAGCACCAGCGCAGGCTCGCCGCCGATCCCACCGTCGCTGATCACGCCGCCGAGGAACTACTGCGCCTGCACTCCGTCGTCAACGTCACCCGCACCGCCACATGCGACACCCAACTGGCCGGCGTCCACATCCGTAAAGGCGACCGGATCTTGCTCTGCCTCTCACTCGCTGGCCGGGACCCGGAAGCCCGCCCCGTCCCCGCCACCGCGGACTTCGACCGCCCAGAGCAGAGCCGCCACCTCGCTTTCGGCGCCGGACTGCATCGCTGCGTCGGCGCACGCATCGCCACCTGGGCACTGGCCACGGCCCTCCGCGAATGGCACCGCCGTATTCCCGCGTACTCGATCCATCTGAACCATAGCGGGCAGTCCTCGATGCGGGTGGTGGGTGTGCTCATGATGCCGCCTTTCGGTCGCTGAGCGTGCAGGCTGCCAGGATTGCGGCGCGAACAACGGTGGCGGGGGTGTAGAGGCCCTTGCCGACCCAGAGCTCGGCGTACGTCGGTGTGTTGAGGTGCTGGCGCAGGTAGGTGTGGGCGTGTCGATAGGTGTCTGCCGGGGCCGGACCGAGGTGGGGTTCCATGGAGTCCAGGGCGAGTACCGCATAGGCGGTTTCCTCCGGCTGGCCGCCTGCTATTCCCCAGGCGCCGTGTGTGTGCTGGCTGTCCAGCAGCCACTGCCAGGTGCCGGTCAGTTCGTGCGGTACCGTGTTGGCCAGCGCGAAGGCGACTTGCGCGGTTGCGTAGTGGGGGGACCGATGCCACTTGTCAGTCCACCATGCACCTTCCTGGCGGGTGTCCAGGAGAAACGACAGTATCTTGGCGAGTTGCGGAGCGTACTGGTCGGAGTGACGGGTCAGGGCTTCCAGGATCCGGGCGTTCGCGCTGACGGGTGCGCCTCGTTCATGGGGAAAGCCGGCGAAGTGCGTGTCGGTTTCGAAGGACAGCAATGCCTCCAGCAGACTGCTGTCGCTGTGGCCGTATGCGTTCAGTACGTTGGCGACCATGGCGGTGTCGTCGGAGTCAGGCACCGGGAAACTTTCACTGATCCCCAGCCCGCGACCGGCCTTGCGGGCCAACTGGGCCAGGCGCTCGACGTGTTGCTTCGCGTTGGGCGGGGTCAGCTTTGCTCGGTGCAGCACATACAGTACCCAGGCCGGCTCGAAGACGTCGATCGGGTAGGTCTCCGGCATTCCCGCACCGCCAGTGGAATGCGCCGCTTCGTGCAGGTAGCTGAGCGCCGCGACGTCCCCGGTGGCCGCCCACAGCGCGGCGGTTGCAGCGGGATTGTCTGCCATCGCACCGCTGAGTGAAGCGTGGGGGGCGAACATCCTCAGCGGAGCTATGTTGGCCAGGGCCTCCATCGAGTAGAGAAGAGGGGTTGGCCGATGTATCAGTGTGGCCGTGGGAATGAGTGAAAGCTTGTCGCATCTCAGCGCGGCTAGTTCGCTGAATCCCTCGGCCGACAGCAGGCCCCAGGACGTGGCCTCCTCGACCAGGCATGGGGCGACCACTTCGAATCCGATCGTTTCACCCGGTGCTCCCTGCCAGTCCCGCCCGTGGCGCCGCAGATAGGTTACACCCGCGCGTACAGCCCGTTGTGCCCATGCTTGCTGGACGTCGTACAGCGCCAGTACCGCAGCCAGCGTAGACACCAGCCGGTCGTGCGGCTGAGGTATCACACTGCCCCAGGAGCCATCCGCGTGCTGGTGCTGCCGCAGCCACTGGTGCGCTGCCGGAAATACTGCTTGCCCGTTGTCAGTCACCAGCCGAGCGGCCCACGATGTGGCATAGGCCATTGCCTCTACCGGCCGCACGCCCACCGCTTGGACCACATGCTCGGCCGACTGAGCCGGGTCCCACCTTGTATTCATGCGGTCCTCTCTGTGGCGACGTGGGCGATCTGGTGCAGAGCGTGGATGGGAGAGCGGGGGTGGTGAGTAATTGTGTGAAGGCGACGGCGGATTTGATGCTGCCTTGCGGCAGGGGGCCGGCTTCGGCGACCAGCGTCGTGGCATCCTCCGCTAGGAACCAGGACCACGACTGAGTAGCAAACGCTGACCAAATAAAAATAGCGACCTTGTCGTCGATGCTCATGAGAAACGAACATTCAAGCTTGACTCAGGACTTCACTGAAGACTCCCGATCCAGGATCCAGCGTAAGCAGATGACACCTTTGTCTTCTTACCCGCATGACTGACGAGGATCGCGGTGATACTTTACACACGACGCGTCACTCTCTATGCTAACAGAAGCTCCGAGTGCAACAAGTGCTCAAACGAGTGCTCCCATACGAGTGAAGGCGGAACGCTATAACAACAACTGACCACTCTCACACCGGAAACCGCAGTGTATTCACCCTTCAGGCCCAACACTCGGGTCCTTGCCATCAGCCCCAAAGTAGCTCTGTGTAATCGGAGTTTGCTCGCCCGGCGTGGTCAGCGACGGCGTTAGCCATAGCCACCGCAGTACTCGACCCGGCCCACCCACGCTGATCAGCTCAGTCCGTGGCCAGCGCTCCGTTGCCTCGCCCAGTTTGTTTCGCTCTCTGTTGAGGTGGGGAGCCCGCGATCGAGCGCGCCTACCTACAAGATGATGGTAAATTGGTCCTCGACAGGCGGTGTATGCTCCGTATCCGCGCACCCGGTGACGCCGAAACAAGACACTATGATTTCTCTGGTGTTGGCGTCGATGCGCAAGAATTGCTTGAAGAACGGCGGGTCGTCGAAGTCGAATACCTCGGAGCCGACCCGATGGAAGAGCCTGCCCACCGGGAGGCGGTGCACCACCTCGGCTTTGATCCGCTTGCCGAGCGAAATCCGGTCCGCGATAGACCGACCGGATCGAGCGGTGGCGACACCTCGCTGTTCGTAGTATTTTCCCGCCGCGGGCGCATCAATGGCGACCAGCCCACTACCACCGAAGAGTTTTTTGTCAATCACTTCCGAGAACCGGGCCAGCGAGTCACGCCGCAGCGGGTAGCAACGGAATGCCGACTCGTCCACCCCATTGACGTTTACCGACGGAATACGGTGGGTGGCGTGCATGTAGGCGCCGCCCCCACCGCTGACGACGTACTGGATCGTGCGTCCACCGGCTACCGGGACCGGATAACGCTGATAGTTATGGATGTCGCCACCGATCGCCATCACGTAGTTCGCCCGGGGGTCGGTGACGACGCTGTCAACCGTCTCGGCCCGCCCCGTCACCCGTCCCGGATGATGCTCGCCATCGACATAGATTGGCTTGCCGGTGAGCAGGATCTTGGGGCGTTCCGGAGCATCCAGGGACACCCGCCGCAGCCAGTGGTACTGATCTTCGTCGAGGTCACCGGTGATCCCGGTGTCGATCCCGACGAACCGTACCGGGCCCGCGTCGATAGCGAAGTACGGTGCTGGCTGGAGTGGGTCGGGCGGCCGGCGTTCGCTGGCCACAGCGCCAGCCCTGGCTGAGTTCGCCCGCGAGATCGGCCGCGGCGATCGGCGCCACAGCAAACCGGCCAGGCGAGCCGCCAGACCCCGACCGAACGGAGGGAGGAACCCGGCATCGCCCAGCTCGCAGAAATAGTGCATGAAGCCATGCAGGCCGTCGTACCAATCGTGGTTTCCCGGCACTGCATAGATGGGTAGCTCGAGGTTCCGGTAGGGGTGGTGGAACTTGCGGCCGTAGTCGCCAAGGTCGCCGGTGGGATAAATTACGTCACTGCAGATGACCGTGAAGTCCGCGTTCTTCGCCATGTCGACCAGCGGGCTCACGACCGCGTACTGTGAATTATCACCTTCGCCAGTATCCCCGATCACCAACACAGACACGGCGTCACCAAGAGAACGAGAAACCACGAAGTCCGGGTGCGCGCCTGTTTGCCGCGCGCGTCGGCGAGCCAGCGCGACCCATCGGGCCCTGGCCGTAGCCGTAGGGTCAGAGATGAATTTCGCGATGGTGTCGTTGCGTGACTGCCACAGTACTGACGGCCGTAGCCACGACAGCGACTTCGTCCCCGCTGGCACGTCTTGTTTCCAAGTTCCCGGCTCGGCGCAGCTGCGCCAACCAGCACCTTCCTCGCTTTCCCGGGAAGACTGGCCAAGATCAGCTGATAACTCGGTAGATAAATCAGTAGACGTCGACACGATTGGCTCCTTTTCGGCCTACCCGGTCGTTTCGAGGTGCTGGAGAATGAGTGGGTACACGTCGAGAGCGGCGCGCTTGCCGAACATACAGTCAATATGGCCGTAGCCGGGGACGACATGGCGCCGGTACAGGTGCGAGCCGTTGTGCTGTACCAACAGCTTCATCGTCTGTTCTGTGCTCTCGGGGAGGAAACAGGAGTTCTCGGCGCCATGGATGAAGGTGGTCGGGACGGCGAGGCGCTCCAGGTGGGAAAGGTAGATGTCCTTCCCGTCGGCGGACCGCAACGCGCCGGCTCGGACCATAGTCGCCATGTGCTCGAACTCGTGGACGTTGGCTATCCCGAACATCTCGTGCAGGGCGTCGTGGGTGGTGTTGTTGAGTTGGCCGTGCTGGTAGAGGAGGGAATACATGAAGCTGATTCGATTGCAGACCGCGCTATCGCACTCGGCTTGCGTCTCGTCGGAAAAGACCTCGAGGAATCGATCATACAGCCGGTTGCACCAGTCCGCGTTGGTGTCGGTGTATGCGGTGAGAGATGCGACACCAAGCCTATCGAGCAACGCGGGCATGTGCAGGCCCGCCTTGAGCCGGCTTATGGGGGGGCACACGATATGGGTGGCGACCTGCGAGGAGACGACCGACCGCACTCCTTCCAGACCAGCCAGCATCGCCATGAAGAAGGTCGCCGACCCGTAGCAGTGGACCACCATCTGCACCGAAGGGCTGGCCGTGACCGCGCGCACGGTGGCGACCGCGGCGGGGTAGTCGTATCGCGCGATGTCGTCGGCGGTGAATGGGTCCGCTGAGGCGGGCAGCTCGATGCTGGCCCGGAAGTCGAGCAGCCAGACGTCGTAACCGTGCGCGTAGAGGAATTCGAGCAGGTTGGTCTCGATCGTGTCTATGGAGAAGATCCGGCTGGAAGTACCCAAGCCATGGGTGAGGATGACCGGGCCTTTCGAGCCGCCCTGGTAACGGGTCAGCAGGAGCTCCACGCCGTCGTCGGTGGTGAACGGATGGAGCACCGGGGCGCAGACCCTCAGCGGCCGCTTCTTGCGGGCCGGAGCGACCACGTTGAACCGCTCGGGCGGGCGGGCCACGCCGCCGTAGACGTCAAACAGAGTGCCGGCGAAGAACTTTCCGAAACGGGCTGTCGCCGCTAGCCGCTGCCACGCGCTGGTGGCGCCCCGCACCGTGATCGTGGTGAGTTGTTTCATGAGGTTCTCGGGACTGATCGTCAGGATTCCGGTGGCCACCACCGGCCCGGCATCGGTGTCGCCCTCGTGCACCGTGACGTAGAGAGTCGTGGTGTCGGGCCAGATGTCCAGGCCCCGATCGTCATTGATGATCTTGAATCCGACAGCGCGGTACTGCCGGCCTTCTTCGGTGGTCAGTTTCATGCGGTAGCGCATCTGACGCCCGTTAACCCGATCGGGATCCTGGACGAACAGGTTGAACACTCCGTCGGTCACGGCGATCGGATCAGGTGAGAGCGCCGGGGCGCTGACGGTGCCGATCATGCGCGCCTGGTGGTGCGAGTCGGTCAGCATGCTCTCGAGGTCCTCACTGATGACGGTGAGGGTGAAGGAGAAGGTCGAGCCGTCGGCTTTGCCGCGGGCAGCGGCTACCTGGTAGTCATCGGCAGCCTGGGCGGAGGTGACCTGGGTGGAGATGTAGCCCGTCATGGTCTCGGTGAACTGGATGCCCAGCTCTCGCGGCGGCGCCGCCGCGGGCGGTACTGAGGGCAGCGTGTAGTCGATGGTCCAGCCCCTGTCCTGAGCGAGCCGCGCGCAGCAGCGCTCGGCCAGCGCCGAGATCGTGAGCAGCGGGTTCACTCCCAGCGAGCGAGGTATCACGGAGCCATCGGACACGTAGAGGCCCTCGTGAACGCCTTTGCCCGCCGTCCCTGTGAAGACCTGGCCCTGGTGGTTCACCACGCCGTGCTCGGCGTCCTCGGCCATCACGCAACCACCCAGCGGATGAACGGTGATCAGCTCGTTGCGCAGCAACTTGGTCCAGATCGGCGACGTCAGGTAGGTGCCACCCAAGGGCTCGGTGGCACGGTGCAGCGCCTCGCTGATCCGCTCGAAAACTGGTTGATCACCCACGTGGGGCCAGCGGATGCGCAGCCGATCCTGCTCGAGCACGGCATGACCGTTGCCGTCGTCGTGTGACATGACGAGGTAGGTCTGGGTGTTGCGGACCGCTCCCCGGTAAGGGCCGTATACCAGGCTCTCGGCTTCCCGCGCGAGCTCCTGGATGCGGTCCTGCAGGCGCGAGTCGGTGTCGACGCCACTGACTCGGGCCGCGGCATCGAAGGCCAACGGCAGCAGGTTCGCCAGCGCACCGGGGATGGAGCCCTCTTCGATCACCATCCCCTGTTCCAGGTCGGGCTGGTCGCGATCGTCAATGATGCCGGTGATGCACGGCCCGACTTCGCCGCCCGCGCGGCGACCCCACCCGACCCCGTTCACCTCCTGATCGCTGTTGTAGCTCCACGCGACCACGTCGCCGTTTCCGGTCAGCCGCGTTCCGACCTGCTCGGAGAGCGGCAAACCGTGCTCGGCGGAGCGGAGCAGGATCTCGGTGGAGCCGAGGGTACCGGCGGCGAGTACCACGACATCGGCACTCACGAACAACAGCGGAGCGTCGAAGCGCTCACGGCCGGTGCCCAGAACCTGATAGTGCACCAGCCAGCGGTCGTTCTTCCGTTCCACGAAACGGACCGCGATCTGGGTGAAGATCTCGGCGCCGTGGTTCCTCGCGTCGGGCAGGTAGTTCATCAGCACGGTGTTCTTGGCCGCGTCGTTACAGCCGGACACGCAGTTTCCGCACAGCGTGCACGCTTTCTGCTCAACTCCCACGTGGTTGACGCGGTCGGCGAACGTCACGTTGATCGGCGGCCGGTAGAATTGCCCGGGCAGCACCTTCGACGAATCAGCAAGGGCCTGGAGTTTCTTCAAGCCCGCCACGCGGTCCGGCAGCGGCTCGGGCTTGAGCATCTCCTTGGCGCGCCGGTAGCCGTCCGCCATGAGCGTCCCCAGATCGGCCCGCAGCGCCTCGGGCCAGCGCGGGTCGTCAAAGACCCGCCGGTCGGCCCGCAGACTGACGTTGGCGTTGACCAGCGACGTGCCCCCCAACCCACATCCCATGAAGACGCTGAGCTCCTCGTTGACCCGGAAGTCGTACAGGCCGGTGCGCGACCCGATGTGGCCCTCCGGGGAGTCGATCTGCATCTCCTTCAGGGCTTCCGGGGCGGTGTCCGGGTACTCACCCGGCTGTAGCTCCTTGCCCCGCTCCAGCAGGCACACCCGCCTGCCGGCGCGAGCCAGCCGGGACGCGGTGATCGCGCCGCCGTAGCCGGAGCCGACCACCACCACCTCGTAATGGTCCTCGAGGTCCTCGACCGGTGATGACAGACGAACAATCATCTCTCTCAACCTCCCCGACTGTGGCTCATCATCAACGAAGAGGACGAGCGGGACCCCCCGAGTACATCACTCGCTCGAACGTGTCACTCGGCCTCCATAACGCCCGCTCAGAGGTGGGCTTGGGTCGCCACAGAGCGCAAGCAGGCGCTTAGGTACCCTCGCACCCTCTCGCGGCTCGCGTGCGGACAACGCGCCGGCCCTGGGGGGCAGCGGGCGCCAAGCCCGGAGTCGGCGTCACACGGGAGGAAGACTCGTATGCACCACCGCATCGTGAGGGGTCCCCGCCACGCGGTCCGCACTGTGGTGACGGGAGCCGCGATGGCGTCAGCCGCCGCCGTGGCGTCGGTCTCTGTGTTGATACCCGCCACCGCGGCGGCCGAGAGCCCAGGCTGGGCACCCGCGGCGCAAGCCACCATTCACCCCGGGGTGATGACCACCACCGCGGGCGGCGGGTGCACCGCGAACTTCATTTTCTCCAACGCCACTGACGTGTTCATCGGGCAAGCCGCACACTGTGCCGGCACCGGAGCTCCGACCGAGACCAGCGGCTGCACCTCCGCCACCAAGCCGCTGGGCACGCCGGTCACCATCGCCGGGGCCAGCAAGCCGGGCACCCTGGTGTACAGCTCGTGGATCACCATGGCGAAGCGCGGCGAGAAGGACGCCAACACCTGCGACTTCAATGACCTCGCGCTCGTCAAGATCGATCCGGCGGACCGGGGCAAGGTCAACCCGAGTGTGCCTTTCTTCGGCGGGCCGACCGGTATCTCCACGAGCCCGACAACCTTCGGTGACGGGGTACTGACCTACGGCAACTCGCCGTTGCGAGCCGGCGTCGCCGCGCTGTCGCCGAAGAAGGGGATCAGCCTCGGCGACGAAGGCGCTGGCTGGTCGCACATCTGCTACACCGCCACACCCGGCGTCCCCGGTGACTCGGGCAGCGCCGTCCTGACCAAGGACGGCAAGGCGCTGGGTGTGCTGACCAGCTTGGCGGTGGCGCCACTGGCCGGCAGCAACGGCGTCGGTGACCTGTCCCGCGAGCTGAACTACCTCAATGCCTACGGCGGCCTCGGCACCGTCTCCCTGGCGCTCGGCACCGAACCCTTCCACTCCGTCTTCCCCTAGTTCGGCGACCGGATAGTGACGATGGATCCCGAGGCGGCCAGCCACAGTGCCACCGTCCTCGCGATCCTGTTTGACATCGACGGCACGCTGATCAGCACCGGTGGGGCCAGCTCGGTCGCCTGGCGCCGGGCGTTCGCCGACCTCTACGGGATCCCCGTCAACGTCGGTGAGTTCACTCACGCCGGCATGACCGATCCCGAGGTCGGCCGCCTGACCTGCACGGCGGTGCTCGGCCACGATCCCAGCGCAGGCGAATTGGCGGCCCTGATGGCCAGGCGGCTGGAGCATCTCCCCGCCGCGGTAGCCGAATCCGCCGGCTACCGCGTGCTGCCGGGTGTGGCGGAGCTGCTGCCTTCGCTGGTACGCCGGGGTTACCTGCTGGGCCTGACGACCGGTCTCGTCGAGTCCGCGGCGCACATCAAGCTCGCTCGCGCCGACCTCAACAAGTACTTCCACTTCGGCGGGTACGGTTCGGACTCACCGGATCGCACCGAGCTGACCCGGTGCGCCATCCTGCGAGCCGGCACGGTACTCGGCACGCCGGTGAATCCGCACCACGTCTGGGTCATCGGCGACACCCCGCTGGACATCGCGGCCGCGCACGGTGCCGGTGCCATCGCGATCGGCGTCGCCAGCGGCGGGTACACCACCGGCGCGCTCCGCGACGCCGGCGCGGATCACGTCCTGTCCGCACTCACCGACGAGCTCCCCCTGTAAGCGCATCTAAGGATCCAGGCCCCCTCACTTTCTCGGGCGCTCTCAGTGCCCCGAACTCACCAGCAGAGCTGTTCGGTCAATCCTGGAGAGCTCTGCTGGTGAGTTCGGGAACCGGAGTGCTGGTAAGGCGGTGGACCAGGGGCGCGGGAGGGCCGTTACGCTTGGGTGCCATGGGATCAACGACCGGACGGCAGCGCTATTGTCGCTGTGGCTCGGAAGAAGTCATCGCGTATTTGCAAGAACAGTGGCACGTGCTGGTGCGAGCCGACAACCTGTTTGGCCCAGCCCACGTTCTGCGGCTGGTGCACGATCAAATCGGACTGATTGAATCCCTGCTCCGCGATGCCCGCAATGACGTTCGCACTTCACTGCTGTCGCTCGGCGCTGAGTACGCCGAATCCGCCGCATGGCTGCACGAGGATGCCGACGACCAGAAGGCGGCCTTCTGGACGAGCCGCGCCTTGGAGTGGGCTCACGCCGCCGATGATCATCAAATCGAAGCCTGGGCACTTTTTCGCCGCAGTCAACAAGTGGCCCGCGACGGAGATGCCGCGCGGGCGATCGGGTTGGCGCAGGCAGCGCAGAACACGGGCGCGCGGCTGCCCGACCAAATGCGGGCCGCCGTCACGCAGCAATTGGCCTGCGGCTTAGCGTTGGACGGGGATGAAGCCGCCTGTCACCGCACACTCGATGAGGCGTTGCAGTGGGCAGCACCGCAGCCCGACCTGCATGGAGATGCCCGCAGCGGCCACGGTGCCTTCTGCACGGCACACTACATCGAGCTACAACGGGCCGAGTGCTGGCTGCGATTGGGCCAACCGGGGCGAGCTATACCGACCTACCAGGTTGCGTTAGCTGGCTTACCGGCCGCCTACAACCGGGATCGTGGTTACGGGCTGGCACAGCTCGCTAACGCGCTCGTGGCTACCAATGAACCCGAACAGGCCGCCAGCGTGACGTCCGAAGCATTGAGCATCGCCCGCGGTTGCGGCTCAGGCCGGACGATGCAACGTATTCGAGCGGTCGCTGGTCCGCTGCGGTCCCATGCCAAGCTGCCCTCGGTCGCTCGGGTGTTGGATGAGCTGGCTTTGGCAAGTCAGTTCAGACGGTCGCATACGTCGAGAGTGGCGGGCCGGCCAGTGCGAGGAATACGACAGCTGACGCGACGTACTTCGCCGGCCTGGTCACAGGCTTTGTCCTGCGAGACGTGACGCGAGTCGGCCGAGCTGTGCGGGTGCGCAGCGGGCGTCCGTGCAACCCTGGAAGGACACCGCAGCCGTTCGCCAGTTCAATGATCGCTTAGCGTCTTTCGGTATGGCGTGACGTCACAGTAGGCGGGTTCATTGATGACAGGTCAGACCAAGCCCGCCAACGCGGCGGCTCCGGCGGTGACGACCGCGGGGACCGTGGAGTACGAGTCCGCCGGCGCGGAGACCAGCAGCACCACCACGTAGCGGAAATCCGTCCCGACCAGGCCGGTACTGTTCATCACCGCCCGCGAACCGCTAGTTCCCCAGCCCTGCTTGATCGCCCAGGTGGTGTGCGGCATCCCGTCCGGAATGCCGAAATACTGGTTGAAGCCGTCCGCGGCAATCTGCGGGGCGGCGGCGAGCGCACCGAGCACGAGGTCCCGGTCGGATGGGGGCAGCTGATCGGTAATGTAGCGGTACACCGTCACCATGTCCCGCGGTGTGATTAGCGTGTCGCCCCACTCACCGGGATCCTCGGGCGGCCGGGTGTCGGTGAGCCCGAGCAGGCCGACCATCCTGGTCACGATGGTGGGTCCACCGTCAGCGGTCCACAAACGGTCCGCGATCTCGTCGTCGCTGTCAGCGAGCATCTGATGTATTTCCTGCTGTGTCCCGTCATCAGGGGCAACCCCATTGTCCCTGACCAATGCGTCCAACGCGATCAGCAACTTGACCACCGACATGGAGGCGACTTGCTGGCCAGCGTTCTGACTGGTGATGACCGTGTTGGTCTGCCGGTCGAAAACCTCGAAACCGACCTGAGCGTTCGGCAACACCGCCTGCATCGCCTGCGTCGCCGTCGCCGCCGTGGTGCGCTGGTCGCCAAGGGAGGGAACCGGGGCGGTGACTGGGATGGCGACAGGAGAAGGAACCGGAGTGGCGGGCACCGTCACCCGCGGAGCTGGCGGAATCTGTGCGGCTGGCGGAATCTGTGCGGCTGGCGAGGCCAGCGTCGCGCGCCGGGCCACCCTTATGTGGTGAGCAGTGAGCGTGATCTCCGCAGAGGCAAACCTGGCGCCAGCAGCGCAGAGTAGTACCGCCGTCACCAGTGCCATCAGTAGACGTTTCATGCCCGTTGAATCGCGACATTGACCCCATTTTTTACGCTATGCGCGAATTTCTCGGGGAATTTCCAGGAGAATCCCAGGTGGATCATCCGCGACGATCTTACCTGGATGAGCGGCCAGAAGGTGGTGCGACGCTGAGGCGCCCGCCTGGTCATGACGCACGCTCGTCGACGGGCACTCCCTGGCCACGGCGGTGTCACCGCGTGGACACTGGGGGCATGACGGTGATCACTTCAGAGGCGCAGCTACGGGAGCTCATCGGCGAGCCGCTCCCCCGAGTTTCCGCCAAGGACCGGCCCGCACTGCACGAATACGACAAACAGTGGCTCGCCAGCTCTCCGTTCTGCCTCATGGCCACCTCAGGTGCGGACGGCAGCTGCGACGTCTCGCCCAAGGGTGACCCGCCAGGCTTCACCCTCGTACTCAACGACACGACGATCGCCATCCCCGAGCGACCAGGCAACCGCCGCGCCGACGGCTTCCGGAACATCCTGGCCAACCCACACGTCGGCCTGATCTACCTCGTCCCCGGGCGAGGCGACACCTTGCGGATCAACGGCCACGCACATCTGGTGCGCGATGCGCCTTTCTTCGATCAGATGACAGTCCAGGGGAACCGGCCGCTGTTAGCGCTCATCGTCGAGATCAACCAGGTCTTCTACCACTGCCAGAAAGCGTTCCTGCGCTCGAACCTGTGGCAGCCGGCCACCTGGAACCCGCAGGCGGCGCCATCTCGAGCCCAGATCGCTCAGCGCCTGGAACGGCCGGAAGACACGCTGGAGGACCTAGAGCGCTACTACGGCCCCGAATACGCCACTCGTCTGTACCGGACCGGCTGAGGTACTCATCCGCACTCCGCTGGCGAATCAGACCGCTGAGCGACCGAGCCCTTTGGTTTGTCGGGTGGTTTGTCGGGCTGGGCTGCCGCCGCCCGCAGCGGTGGCGGACGGTGTGCGGCCGCGCTCGGCGGCACCATCCCGCACCGGTCCGCCGTTGGCGGATACCGGCGCGGTGACCTGCCGTGACGGGGCGGAGCCAGCCGGGGCCGAAGGAATGGGCCCGGATCGCAGCCATAGCGCCATGAAGACCCCCAGGATGCAGAGCCCCGCCGCGATCAAGAACTGGTCGTCCATCGCGCCGATGGTCGCCTGGTCCATCGTCCGCAGGTAGGTGGCATACAGACCCGCCCCGGGCGGGGCGGTCGGACCGAGGCTGGGTGTCGGGTGGTTCGCGGGCAACAACGCGGCGCGTCCGGCCATCTGTTGAGCCGTCTGGGCGGTCGTGATCGTGGTGAACACGGCTACCCCGATCGAGCTCGAGACCCGCTGCGTGACGGTGTTGAACGCACTGCCGGTGTTGACCTGGCCCACCGGGAGAACCGCGAGACCCGAGGTGAAGATGGGCATCATGGCTATCCCCAGGCCGGCTCCTTGCCCCATCAACACCAACATGACCCGCTCGCGGGGAGTGTCGATGGTGAGCGTGTGCAACTCATAGGTACCAACGGTCATCATCGCCAAGCCGATGGTCGCCAGCCAACGGGGCCCAATGCGGTCATAGATCCATCCGGAGATAGGCATCAACACCGCTATCGTCAATGCCTGCGGCAGCAGGGCGAGCCCGGCCTCGAACGCCCCCCATCCCTGGTCCACCTGCAGGAACTGCGGGACGTAGAACAGCGTCGTGAACAGGACGGTCGACAACACCGCGACCAACAGCAGCGAGTGGAGGAACGCCCAGTGCCGGAACACTCGGATATCCAGTATCGGGTCGGCGACCTCAAGTTCGATCACCACGAACAAGGCCAAGCTCAGCACGCCGAAGGTGAGCAGACCCAGGATCCGGTAGGACTCCCACCCCCAGTCCTGCTGGCCGCCCTTCGACATCGCCAGGAGCAGCGCGAACAACCCACCCGCCACGGTGACAAAACCCAGCGCGTCGAACCGCCGCCCGACCCGCCCAGGAAACGTCGGCAACACCAGCACCGCAGCCACTGCCGCCAGGATCCCGACCGGCACGTTGATGAAGAAGATCAGCGGCCAGGACTGGTATTCGACCAAATACCCGCCCAGAGTCGGCCCCACCGCCGGGGCCCCCACGACCCCTAGACCATACAGGCCCATGGCGGTACCGAACCGCTCCTTCGGCACGATCCGGGCCAAGATCGACAACGTGATCACCGGAAGAAGGCCACCCGGGATCGCCTGGATGATCCGGAAGGCCACCAAGCTGTTCAGATCCCAGGCCAGTCCGCACAGCGCCGACCCAGCGGCGAACAGCAGCAGCGCCAGGTTGTACACCCGGGTCAGCCCAAACCGATCACTTAACCACGGACTGGCCGGCACCACCACGCCCAGCATCAGCAGGTACCCCGTGGCCACCCACTGGGAGTCTTCCAGGCCCACTCCGAACTGCTTCTGAATGGCGGGAAGGGCCGTATTGACGATGCTGGTATCCAGGACCGACATGAACATCCCGGCGACCAGTACCGCCAGCGGCAACCCCCAGCGCGGCGCGGCGGGCCGCGCCCCACCGCCCGCCGCGGAACCGTGCCCGTCACCCGCCGGTCGAGCGGCCGCCTCGTGGGGGCTCATCTCGGGCTCCGCTGGGCGAGTCATGACACCACTGTGCCACCGGAACGCCTCGTGCTCTAGTCTGGTTTCCCGCGTCAACCCAAAACATCTGGTGTTGCCTAGAACACGAGAGGTGTGGGCGTTGAGCAGCGTCAGTGAAGCATGCCTACCCGCGAATGCGGTGGTCGACCACCGCAAGGGGCCTCGACGCCGCGGTGACGCGCTCTACGCGGCGATCTTCGAAGCCACCCTCGAGGAGCTGGCCGCGGTGGGCTACTCCGAACTGAAGATGGAACACGTGGCCAACCGGGCCCGGGCCAGCAAGGGATCCCTGTACCGGCGCTGGTCCAGCCGCGCCGAACTGGTCGCCGATGCGGTCCACCACGCCCTTCCCTGCTGCGCCGAGTCGCATGACACCGGGAGCGTGCGCGGAGACATCCTCAGCTGCCTGCGGGGATTCGCCAACCTGCTCAACAGCCCCTCCGGCGAGGCGATCCGCGGCTTGATGGCCGAGACCATCCGGGATCCGGACCTCATGAAGGTCATCCGGAGCCGCTTCGTCGACCTCAACATTGAGGCCTTTCTCGACGCGCTGCGGCGAGGCGCCGCTCGCGGCGAGGTCCGCGCCACCGCGCTCACACCTCGCATCGCGAGCGTGGCGCCTGACCTGCTACGGCAGCATTTCCTGGTGCACCATACGCCGATCCCAGACCGGGTGCTGATCGAGATCGTCGACGAGGTGGTCCTTCCCCTGGTCCGATCCTGACCGGCGGCAAAAATAACCCGCTCGCGCGAGCGGACTCCCTAATTTAGGGTACGGCGCGTAGCCTATGGGTTACGGCTTCACCACGTCGACCGTGGAGGTGCGAGCGTGGAAGTTCCTGTGACGGCGCCACCAGAAGATGACCAGGCCGACGGCGGCACGCCCACCACACCTGGCCAGCGAAAACTCAAACGCTCCACCCGTATCGCCCTGACCGTGATTTTGATCTTGGCCCTGATCGCCGGCGTCGCCTTCGCCATCAGTTACCTCCTCAACGCCCGCAACTACGTCAGCACTGACAACGCCCTGGTCGATGGCGACAAGATTAAGATCAATGCCCCCACCAACGGCACTCTCGTCGACTGGAGTGCCACCCTGGGCGCCGTGCTACACCAAGACCAGGCCGTCGGCCGCATCAAGATCCAAAATGGGTTCACCCAACCTCTCATGACCGTCCGCTCGCCAGGCGATGGCACCGTGGCCGAGGACGACAGTCTGCTGGGTTCGTTTGTCACCGCCGGTACCCAACTCGCCCTCGCATACGACATGTCCAAGATCTACGTCACCGCCAACGTCGATGAGACTGACGTCAAAGCGGTCCGCCTCGGCCAGCCAGTCGACATCTATGTCGACGCCTATCCGCACGCCCGGATCACCGGCCACGTCCGCAAGATCACACAAGGCGCCGCCTCGCAGTTCTCACTGTTCCCGCAGAACAACAGCCAGGGAAACTTCCAGAAGATCACCCAGGTCATTCCGGTCAAGATCAGCATCGAGGACCGCCAAGGCCTGGACCTCGCGCCTGGTATGAACGTCACCGTTTACATCCACAAACACTGACCGGGGTCATGCGGGGCGTGAGGAGCGGGTCTTTGGCATGTCCAGGTCAATCCAGACTGAGATGTAGAAACCATCCCGGACTACCTCATCTGATGTAGGGGGACAGCATGACCTGGGGTACGTGGAAGATGATCCATGAAGATGACGACCTGCGCGCCCACGTCCGGCATCCTTGAAGAAGTAAGCACCAATCATACTTCAACAAGCACCAAGAAGACCCTAGCAACCAAGGGACGCTAGCGGCAATGCTCTGATATTCACCAGGGCACGCTCGGTAACGCCCGCGCCGTTCATCGCGGTGGGCGCCACGAACGAGCCCAGCGTACGACAAATCGAGGCAGTTGAGCAACGGCAAAGACATGTCAACGGGCATGCCTACCGTGTCCGAGTTCTCCGCCCGCCCGATCGACTCAGCGTAGCCGGATGACACAACCAGCAGGGGGACCGCAATGCCCATGACAACCACCACCGAGAGTCCGGCGAAAACCCCCTCCCGCGCTGGCCCAACGGGTAACGTCGCCGAGCTGCTGGCGCGCGCGAGCGACGGTGACCCGGCAGCCTGGAAAGAAGTGGTGCACCGGTACGACAAGCTCGTGTCGGCGACGGTGCGGTCGTTTCGGCTACAGGACGCCGACGTGTTCGACGCGGTTCAGACGACGTGGCTGCGGCTGGCCGAAAACGTCCACCGCGTGCTGTGGCCAGAACGCCTGGGTGGGTGGCTGGTCACCACCGCCCGCCATGAATGCCTACGAATCCTACGCCACACCAAGCCCACGCCGGACCCCATCGACGTGGTGGCCGACACTGTCGTCGACCCGTCGATGGGCCCAGAGCAGCAGGCCATTGAAGCCGACGCCGCGCGGACGCTGTGGCGTCTCGTCGAGGAGTTGTCACCCCGCCAGCGGACCCTGCTGCGGGCATTGTTCACCGAACATCCTCGGCCTTACGCCGAGGTTGCTCGCAGCGCTGGAATTCCGCCCGGCGCGATCGGACCCACCCGGGCCCGGGCCTTGCGGCAGCTTCGGAACAGGCTCACCGAACACGGGCTGGGACGGCGGCCTAGCGATGACGACCGCCGCCGCGTCCACACTCAGTGTGCGGTATGAGGCGCAGCGGCTCGCGACACGACGCGGACACCAGCCGACCGGGTGATTAATCGTTCAACAGGTATCAGCACAGCGACGCTGAGGCTCTCATTACATTGAGGGCCAGGCAGGTCTCGACGAAGGGGTAGCAAGAAGGTTAAGCTAGAGCAAAACTTACCGGTCTCCTAGGTCGGCTTCTTATCTCGCTGGCGGCGGGGCCGCGACTAACGTCCTCTTGGGAAGAGGAGTTCCTGACAAAGGAGGAGGGAGAAGATATGAAGATCACGGAAATCTTCCGTGGGAGCTACAACGGCAACAAGGAAGGTTACCTCAGCTGGGGTGGCTGGGGTGGCGGTCACGGCTGGGGTGGCCACAGCTGGGGCGGCTGGGGTGGCGGCCACAGCTGGGGTGGCTGGGGTGGCGGCCACAGCTGGGGACACTGGGGTGGATGGGGCGGCTGTTAAGTAGCCGTTCGGTAGTTGTGGGCGGTGACTTTCACTTCCGTTCCTTTTACTGAAGTTCAACGGAGTGAAGGTCGCCGCCCACGCCAAGCTCAGCCAGCTAGCCAGGATGAACCAGCCAGGGTTTCTTGGTCGCTAGTCTGGACGAGAGAGTGGGTGCGCCGTGCGGGGAGGTGGTGCGGTCGTTGTTGCGTCCAGTGTCGCGGGGTGGTGGTGTTTCTGGTGTGGGGGGGTTGGTGCAGGCGGCTCCGGTGGTGGGGTTAGGGGGTGTTTCAGCGGTTTTGGCCGGATGCGCGGCCGTTGCGGGGGTGGTTGTGGCTGAGTGTGGTGTTGATGAGCACCCCACCGTGACCACACCCCCCACCCCGTCACCCTCGGCCGCCCCCGAGGGCAGCTACACCTAGGGGGGTCAGCTTCGCCTGCCCCGACACCATCACCGAGGTCCTCACCCAGATCAGCTTCACCGCCCACCCCGGCCAGACCACCGCCCTCGTCGGCGCCAGCGGCGCCGGCAAAGCCACCCTGCTCAAGCTCCTGCTCCGCTTCTATGACCCCACCACCCCCCAACACTCGCCAGCACAGCAATCCCATCCGTAGGGAATGGAGCAGTGACATGAGAATCGTGTGCATCGGCGGCGGACCAGCCGGGCTGTATTTCGCCATCTCGGCGAAACTACGCGACGCTGGCCACAACATCACCGTCATCGAACGGGATCCCCCCGGCGCCACCTACGGCTGGGGCGTGGTGTATTGGGACGACCTACTCGATATCTTGTTCCGCAACGACCCCGAGAGCGCCCGGGCGATCCGCGCCGAATCTGCGCTGTGGCAGGAACAACGGGTGATCCTGCGCAGCGAGCAGACGGCTTACCTGCCTGGGTACGGCTTCAGCGTGGGCCGCGCGACCCTGCTCGACATCCTCAGCCAGCGAGCCACCGAACTCGGGATTGATGTCCAGCACCGCCACGAGGTCAATGACCCCTCTGAGCTGGCCGACGCCGACCTCGTGGTGATCTGCGACGGCGCCAACAGCCGGATGCGAGCTCGCTACGGCGAGGACTTCGGCCCCCGTGTGGACGCCGGCGGGAACCCTTATCTCTGGTTGGGCACCGACAAGGTTTTCGACAGCTTCACCTTCGCCTTCGAACAAACCTCAGCTGGGTGGGTCTGGTTCCACGCCTACCCCTCGGCCGCCGGGATCAGCACCTGCATCGTGGAATGCACCCAACAGACATGGCAAGCACTCGGATTCGACTCCCTCAGTAGTGAGGACGGTGTCCAACTACTAGAGAAAATCTTCGAACACGCCCTTGATGGCCACTCGCTGATCAGCCAATCCCGCGGCGAGCCGGCGCGGTGGCTGCGCTTCACTCAAGTAACCAACGACACCTGGTACCACAACAACCTGGTCCTCCTCGGCGACGCCGCCCACACCACCCATTTCACTCTCGGATCCGGCACCAGGCTAGCGATGATCGACGCGGTCATGCTCGCCCAGAGTCTCTACCACCACGCCGACCTTCCCGCCGCGCTGGCGGACTATGACCGGCGAGGCCGCGCGGCGCTGCGGCCAATCCAAGCCGGAGCACGCACCAGCATGGCATGGTTCGAACGCGTTGACCGCTACCTCAGTCGGGAGGACGCCGTCGCCTTCGCCTACTCCATGGCGGCACGCCAAGGGGCCCAGCCACCGTGGCGCTACCAAATGCACCTCGCCACCCAAATCCCCACCGTGCGCACAGCGCTACGGGGATTCCACACCGCCCGGCGGCAGTACCTCGCGCTGCGCCGAGGAGAATCAGGACGATAGGCGGCGGTTCGCGCGGCACAGCGAGAACCGCGCCAGTGAGAGTTGTGCCAGTGAAAATGTGACAGTGAAAATGTGCCAGTGAGAATGTGCCAGTGAGAATGTGACAGTGGGCACCCTGACCATTGGTGTGGACATCGGTGGCACGAAGGTCGCGGCCGGCGTCGTCGACGAGCGCGGGACAATCGTCGCCACCACACACCGAGACACGCCCGCCGAGGATGCGTCGCGGATCGAGAACGCCATCGCCGCCGCGGTCGGGGAGCTCACCAGCACCTACGACGTCGAGGCGGTCGGCATCGGGGCGGCTGGCTTCATCGACGCACGGCGCTCGACGGTCATGTTCGCCCCGAACCTCGCCTGGCGCGACGAGCCGCTCCAGGCGTCGCTGCAGCGCCGGCTGGGGCTGCCCGTGGTGGTCGAGAACGACGCCAACGCCGCCGCGTGGGCGGAGGTCCGGTTCGGCGCTGGTCGCGGTGCGGACCACGTGGTGGCCGTCACGGTGGGAACCGGCATCGGGGGCGGCATCGTGGTGAACGGGCAATTGCTGCGCGGCCAGTTCGGCGCGGCCGCGGAGATTGGCCACCTCACCGTCGTACCCGAAGGGCGGCGCTGCGGATGCGGTTTGCGGGGGTGTTGGGAGCAGTACGCCAGTGGCCGGGCGCTCCTGCGGGAGGCCCACGAGCTGGTCCGCGACTGCCCCGACATCGCCGGGGGACTGGTGCGCCTGGCCGGCGGCCAACCCGAGAACATCACCGGCGAGATGGTCACCCAGTCCGCCGCAGCCGGCAATGTGGCGGAGTTGCGGTGCTTCGAGGTGGTCGGGATGTGGC
>JBOHFY010000433.1:0-15012 GCA_050699895.1 Pseudonocardiaceae bacterium | reverse complement strand
ATCCAGAACGGGCCGATCACCGAGCGCCGGTAGCCCTGCCTGATGTCCTGCCAGCCCAGATGCCCCCACAGCCCCCGCTGCTGCCAGCCGGTCCGCAGATCACCGACCGCCCGCCCCCAACTCCGGGACGCCGCGATCTCAGGTGCCGCTGCGGTCTGCTGCATGATCCGCGAGAGTACTCGGGAGGCCGCTGGACCCTCAGCTTGCCTACAGGGTCCAGGGGACTTTCGTCGGGCGGCGTTGCCACCACCAGGACCGGAGAGCGGTGGCGATGGCCGATTCGTTGAGTCGCCAGCGCAGGGCTTGGCCACCGTCGTCCTCGGTGACATCGCGGAAGCGTTGGTCGAGTTGGTGTAGCAGATTGTCGAATACCGCGCGGGGTTCGGCGGGCAGCTGGGCGCGCAACCGCTCGAGGGCGTCGCGGATGTCCAGGTCGTTGATGTATTCGTCGATCAGGTAGTAGTCGTCCGCCGTCTGGCCGAACGCGGCCAGACGGGCACCAAGTCGTTCCCAGGCGCGTAGCCGTTTGCCGACACCGTGGGTCGGCTGGGTGAGTCGTTCGGCGATCCGCGGCGCGACGCGAGCACGTTCCTGCTCCAGCTCGGAGGCGTCGATCTCGGCCCACGCCTGCTGGGCGACTGGGTCGAGGTGGTCGAGGTAGCTGTCGACGAGCGGAGTGGGTATGGCGGGCATCGCGTTCTTTCGGGTCGGAGTCATTCGCTGATCTGCTCGCGGAAGTAGGCGTAGCCGCGATCGGGTTGCATGAACGTTCCCTTATTTCCCTCGCGGATGACCATTGTGCCGGTGTCCGGATCCCACCATCCCATGCGGGGTGTGCCGCCAGGTGTCGGCCGCATCTTGTAGCCGGGCTGGCGCATGATGTCCTCCAGATATTGAGGCACGTCGGCATCGTCGACCCCGGGGACCTCCCGGTCGGGCTGGTGCATTCTGATTTTGTCCGCGACCAGGGCCGGGTCGTCGCCGCCTTCGTTCCACGGCTCAGGCCCGCCCGCGCCTTGCGGTGTCCCACGACCGCCCCCACCGGTCGGTGGTTTACCGCCTCCGCCGCTGTCGCCGCCTCCGCGCGCGCCGACCCTGGCTGGTTCGCGGGCTTCGGTGGCGGCCAGCTCCTCTTCTAGCGTGGCGCCAACATCGGCGGTCTCGGCCGCCTCAGCGGCTTCCAGCGATGGTGTGGCTTCGGCTGCGGCCTCGAGCATCGGCACGATCTCGGTGATGTAGGCGGCTTCGAGTTCGGCGCTGACCTCAGTGGTGAACTCGGCCATCGCGGGGCCGAGGATCGCGCTGGCCTCCGCTACGTCCAACTCGGCGGCCGCCACATCAGACGCACCACCGGTGACCAGAGTGAACAGCCCGCCGATCAGGGAGGTGACGCAGATCGCAATACCCGCACCGACCAGCGCGTCCTCAATACTGCTGTGGGCCTTGTCGATGGCATCGGCGTATTTCTCGCAGAACTGCGCCAACTGGTCGCATGCCTGATGGGCGGCCGACAGCGGTGCCTTGGTGTTCTGGCCGTCGGTCCAGATCAGCGACCAGAACTCGGCCATCGCGTCGACCGAGGCGGAGGAGTTGGAGTCGGTGATGCTGTTGACTGCGCCGTGCAGAGCGTTGCCGAGGTTCTGTAGATCGCTCGACGCTGTGCGCAGCGCGTCGGCAGCGCGACGCAGCATGTCCTGATGGCCGTTCGGCCAGTACTTCGACAACGGCCCAGGCAGGCCACCGCTGCCCGGTCCGACCGCGGACGACGGTGCCGCCAGGCAGACCACCGACTCGAGGACGAAGGGCGGCGGGAAGTACACCGGATAGGGCTTCGACCCGGCCGTGGAATGATGCTCGGCCTGCACGTAGTTGTTGGCTGTGGTCACCAGCCCCGTCGACATCCCGCCGACCGACCCGACCGCCGCAGCCAACACGTTGATCAACGCAGCGGCCACCGGATCGTACTTGGACGCGAACTTGTGCCCGGTATCATCATCGCCGGCCATCCCCGCGCACCCGTCCAGCGCGGTGGACAACGTGCCCAGAATCGACTCCAGCTGATCCTGCCCGCTCGCGAACGTCTTCGATACCGAATACAAGTCAGCGGGACTCACGTCGATCGACGCCAGGGCGCTGCCCCCGCCAGCCGATGCGGGCCAGCTCACCGCGAACCCCACATCCGCAGGTTCGCGGACTCGGCCGCCGCATAGTTCCCATGCGCTGTCGTCAGGGTTCGATGAAGCTCGCGCAGCGAGGCGTGCAGATCATCGGAGGCCTGCTGCCACTGGTGGACGTAGCCGTGAAACTCCTCCGACGCCGCACCCGTCCACGTGGCCACCAGGTGCGTGACCAACTCATCGACCGCGGTCAAGTGCTCCTGCAACTGCTCAACGGCGCGGTCCACGCTGTCAGCCGAGTCCGACAGCACGCCAAAGTGGACCTTCACCTTCCCCGTCATCTCGGTGACCCCGCAGGACTAAAGGTATTGGCCGGTGCCTCGGGGGCCGGGTTCTGGTGGGTGAGTGTCGTGGGGGTGCATGCCGGGGGGGATGGTGCCGGCGGGGAGGCCTCGGCGCATTTGTTCCAGCTGCACCCGGGCGGCCATCTGCTGGGCGAACAGGGCGGTCTGGATGCCGTGGAACAGGCCCTCCAGCCAGCCCACCAGCTGTGCCTGCGCGATCCGCAGTTCGGCGTCACTGGGCGTGGAGTCCTCGCTGAACGGCAGCGACAGCCGCTCTAGCTCCTCGCGCAGCTCGGGGGCCAGGCCCTGTTCCAGCTCGCGGATCGAGGACTGGTGGATGTCCCGTAGCCGGTTGCGGCTGGCGTCGTCCAGCGGCGCGGCGCGCACCTCTTCCAGCAGCTGCTTGATCATGCTGCCGATCCGCATCACCTTGGCGGGCTGCTCGACCTGCTCAGCAACCTCCAGCCCGCGCTGGTCGTAAGAATCGCCGCCGGGGATCATGCCCAGCGGCATCGCCGTGGTGTGCACCGGTTTGCCGTCCGGCCCGATCACGATGACCTGTTGCTCATCCGGTTCGTTCATGACCCCATCTTCCGCTTCCCACATCACGTCAGCCACGGGTGGTCAGCAGGATCTTGCCGACGACGCCACCAGCCTCAAGCATCTCGTGCGCCTGCGCGGCCCGCGCCAAGGGGACGCTCGCGTGCACCACAGGGGTGACCCGGCCGTCGCCGAACATCGGCCACAACCGAGCGATGACATCGGCGCAGAGGGCGGCTTTGCCGTGCGGACCGCCCACTGGCCGCCCGCGCAGCCCGATGGCCGCGACGCTGATCCGCTTGGGCAGCAGCGCGCCGAGATTCAGCTCGGCGGTGGTACCACCTTGCAGACCGATCACCAGCAGGCGCCCGTCCGGGGCGAGCGCGGTGAGATTGCCGGATAAGTACTGGGCGCCCATGTTGTCGAGGATGACGTCGACGCGGCCGGTGAGCTGCTCGGCGAAGTCCTGGTCACGGTAGTCGATCAGAATCTCAGCACCCAGCTCCGCGCAGCGCGCCAGCCGGGCCGCCGACGCCGTGGTCGCCACCCGCGCCCCCAGCGCCCTGCCGACCTGGATCGCGTGGGTGCCCACCCCGCCGGACCCGCCGTGGACCAGCAGCAGTTCCCCGGCGGCGAGCCCGGCGTGGCGCACCACTGTCGACCACACGGTGGCGGCCACCTCGGGAAGTCCGCCCGCGGTGACCACATCGACCCCGGGCGGCAGCGGCATCACCTGCCCGGCGGGCGCGACGACCCGCTCGGCGTAACCCCCGCCGGCCAGCAACGCGCACACCTCGTCGCCCACCGCGAACCCGGCCACCCCGTCGCCGAGCTCGGCCACCGTGCCGGCGCACTCCAGGCCGAGGATCTCGCTGGCCCCGGGTGGCGGGGCGTACCGGCCTTGGCGCTGCAGCAGGTCGGCCCGGTTGACCGAGGTCGCCGCGACGTCGATCAGCACCTCGCCTGGGCCCGGCCAGGGGTCGGGCGCCTCGGCCAGGCGCAGCACCGCCGGGCCGCCGTACTCGGTGATTGTGATCGCGCGCACGGTGTCTGACAGTAGTCGCCGCGCACCTGGCGCCGTCGCGGCTATGCCCGGCTGGTGGCCGTTGCTGGGCTTAGGGTGCCGGTATGGCCCATTTCGGTGACCTGATGACCGAGATCTTCCTGCGGGGACTCGCCGGGGAACGGCCGGATCTGCCGATGACCGCGGACGGGCTGGAGGCCGCGGCGCGAGATGCGTTCCCGGCTGAGGCGTTCAGCTATGTGGCCGGTGGGGCGTCCACCGAGCGCACCATCGCCGCGAACCGGGAGGCGTTCGCCCGGTGGCGGATCGTGCCGCGGATGCTGCGCGGCGTCACCGAGCGTGATCTGTCCACCACCGTGCTCGGCACGCCGATGCCGGCTCCGGTGCTCACCGCGCCGATCGGTGCGCTCGGCCTGGTGCACCCCGACGCTGACCTCGCCGTCACCCGCGCTGCCGCCGCGCTGGGGCTGACCAGCGTGCTGTCTACCGTGTCGGCTGTCACGCTGGAGGAGGCCGCCGCCGCGGCTCCGGATGCGCCCCGCTGGTTTCAGCTGTACTGGCCACGCGACCCGGAGGTGGCCGAGTCGCTGGTCCGGCGGGCCGAGGCGGCCGGGTACCGGGCCATTGTGGTCACGGTGGACACCTGGGCGCTGGCCTGGCGGCCGCGTGATCTCCAGCTTGCGTACCTGCCGTTCCTGCGCGCTCAGGCTATCGCGAATTACCTGTCCGACCCGGTGTTCCGGTCCCGGCTGGACGCCCTGCCCAAGGACCCCAAGGACCCCGAGGACCCCGAAGACTCGGAGCGCGTGCTGGGGCTGGCCGTGCGCAAGTGGGTGGAGCTGTTCGGCAATCCGGCGCTGGGCTGGCCGGACCTGTCGCTGCTACGCCAGTGGACCCGGTTGCCGGTGCTGGTCAAGGGGATTTGCCACCCCGATGACGCCCGGGCCGCGCTGGACCACGGCGCCGACGCGGTGGTGGTGTCCAATCACGGCGGCCGGCAGGTCGACGGGGCCCGCGCCGCGCTGGACTGCCTGCCTGACGTGCTGGCCGCCGTCGCCGGGCGGGCCCCGGTGTTGCTGGATTCCGGGATCCGGTGCGGCGCTGATGTGTTGATCGCGCTGGCGCTAGGCGCGCGCGCGGTGCTAGTGGGCAGGCCCTGGGTCTACGGGCTCGGGCTGGCCGGGCAACGCGGGGTGGAGCACGTGCTGCGGGTGCTTCTCGGTGATTTCGATCTGACGCTGGCGTTGGCTGGCTACGCCAGCCCGCGAGAACTGGGCGTACACAGCGTCGTCCGGGAGAGCGTCAGTTAGTCTGAATGGGTGGTCGGGGGGAGTTGCCAGCCGTGCTGGCTCGATGCTGAAGAGATGCGTGCCTGGCGCGCCTACGTGCTCGGCAAGACGCTGCTGGATGCCCAGCTGAACCGCGACTTGCAGGAGGAGCACCAGCTGGGGCTGGCCGACTACGAACTGCTGGTCCGGCTCTCCGAGGCGCCCGGCGGGCAGATTCGGATGAGCACGCTGGCCGGGCAGGTCGCGTCGTCCAAGAGCCGGATCTCCCAGCAGATCGGGCGACTGGAGAAAACCGGGCTGGTGCGCCGCGAGGAGTGCCCGGGTGACCGGCGGGGAGTGCTCGCTGTGCTCACCACCCACGGCCAGCAGGTGCTCAGTAGCGCGGCTCCCACCCATGTCCGCGGCGTCCGGGACAACCTGGTCAATCTGCTCTCTGAGCAGGAACGACTTCTCCTGACCGAGGTCTTCGAGCGGGTGATGAGCCACCTGCGTGGGCAGTGACCCACCGCAATGGGTCCGGCGGCGCGTGGCTACCGCAGGTAGCAAACCCTCCCGGCGGGGCGACCAGCCCCCTCCCGGCGGGCCTGCGCCGAATGGCGTAGTAGGTTCGCCGCACCCAGCCCGGCCTCTCAGCATGGACGGGCATCCTGGCAGCGAGTGGTGGAGTTGATGACAGATCCAGTAGCAGGGGTGGCAGCCAATGGGTTGCGTGCCGGCGGGGCCTCGACGTTGGGCCCGGAGCGCGCGCCCTCCGGAGTACGTTTCGCTCCCGCGCCACCCCCGCTGAGGGTGCCAGGCCACGTGTGTGAGATCACCCCGGATACCGCGATGCAGAAGGTCGTGCTGCCGGGGTTGGTGGAGCTGACGCTGGGCAACGTGCTGGTGCCCCGGCGCTTTGACCCACACCGGATCTCCGGTTTCGTGATGCGGCTGGAGGACGTTCCGGCGGGTTCGTCCTCCGAGCTTGCCCGGCGCTTGGGGTTGCACCAGGTGATGGGCTGGCCGATCACCGACGAACTGTACGTGCTGCGCTTCTACGCACACAGCCCGCAGCTCTACGTCGCCCCGTTCGAGTCCGGCATCTACCAGGTAGATCTGATTGAGCTTCCGGCCGGTACCGAGCTGTGGCGGATTGATTCCCAGGGTGACGAGCAGCGGGTGGGTGCCTACCTCAACCGGCAGATCGGATGGGTCAGCACCGGGCCCGTGATGCTTGGTCCGGCGGGCTGGAACCGGCCACCGGCGCCGTCGCGGTCCACCGTGCGGCGCGGTCTAGTCGCGCGCTACCACGGTGGAGACTTCGACGCCGACTTCGGCCCCCGCCCTGGCGAGGTGACGCTGCACCCGTTGCCCGGCCAGCGGCCTGGCGAGGATTTCATTGACCAAGCCGGTGCCTACACGCTACTGGTGATGATCGACGATCTTGATTCCCTTGATATGGTGCGCTGGTGCGGACGGTGGAACGACCTGCCAGTCGAACTGGTGGACGCCGAGCCGGAGCGAGCCGTCATCCACTACATCGGGCCAGACGGCCCACAGGCGGCTGACCTCGGTCTCGCGGAGGTCGACTACCGGGTCTGGCGCGGGTGCGTCCCCCGCGCCGAGCTAGCCGACGTGGCGGAGCAGCGGGTGGCGCTGCGCTAGCGTGGCTGACGGGAAGCGTGGCAGAGCGGTCTAATGCACTCGCCTTGAAAGCGAGCGTGCCGAGAGGCACCGTGGGTTCGAATCCCTCCGCTTCCGCCCCTCTGACCAGCACGGATGCTTCCTTACTCAGGGTGTTTCGGTCTTCCGGGACTCTGCGGGGTCTCAGTTTGGGTCTCAGTTCGGTTGTGTCAAGAGGAAGCGACGTCCGCCGGAAGGGCCCCTAGCCTGCAGCGTCGCTCAACGGCTGATCCAGCGGCAACGGTCGACGTGAGCGTGAACTATGCTGGGCTACCGGCTGCGGGAACGATCACTGATCCCTGCGCATCGACCGTTTGAAGCGGTATGAAGATGTTATGATTGGATGAGCCCCAGTCTGGGAAGTTCTTCATACTCTGTATGATCCGCCCTGTGGACATCCTCGCATCCAGCTACACGTGCGACGCGTTCGAACGAATGATCGAGCGCGAGACGGGCACTGTCGAACTCAAGACTGGCGTCAGCAAGCTCCAGGAGCCCATCGTCGCGTTCAGTAACGGCGTGGGCGGTGTGATTATCATCGGTGTTGACGATCACCGCAGGGTTCTCGGTAGAAGACTTGACCAGGGTACAGAGGACAAGATCCACGAAGCAGCACTGGCAGCTCACAGACCGGGCCGATACTTCATCCGGCAGATCGATGTGGCAGGAACGCCGGTTGTGGCTGTTGAGGTTCACCGACGCGAAGAGGGCTTTGCTCAGACCAGTGACGGTAGAATACTTATCCGACAAGGAGCGCGAAACGTCGCTTTGATAGGCGACGACGCCTGGCAGCTGATAAGCTCCAGGACGTTAAAGAGATTTGAACGGTCAGACTCGGGTGTCAAGATCGATGCGGCGGACCATGACGCGTTGGAGGAACTGCGGTCCGTTCATGAGTGGACTTCAGATCCTGAGTCCCTCCATTGCCGGTTGGCAGAGCGGGGTCTTGCGACTAACGGAAATTTGACGATCGCCGGGGCTTTGCTGCTTACCGATACGCGCGAGTCGCTCGCCTTGAATAAGGCCGTCGTCGACGTTCGACGGTACTCCGACGAAGGTCCTGACTACAATAGGCGAGAGCTGTTCGGTGGACCGCTTCAACAGCAGATTCGCAATGCGACGGATTTTGTCATAAAAGAGCTCGGTAGTGACCTTATAGTGGCTGGGGTTCATCGATACGATCTACCCAAACTGCCAGTGGTGGTCGTTCGTGAGGCGATTGCAAACGCTGTTGCCCATAGAAACTATGAGATTAATCGAACCGCCATAATAATTCAGCTTCGCGCTAACGAAGTAGTCATTACTTCACCGGGTTCATTACCTGAGCCGGTGACCGTCGAGACCATTAGAGAGGCGCAGGCAGCTCGTAATCCAGATACGATCGCCACGCTCAGAAAGTTCAGGCTTGCCGAGGACGCTGGTCGGGGAGTAGATGTAATGGAGGACGAGATGGAACAGGCCCTGCTGGATCCACCATTGTTCTCAGATGGCGGAAACTTTGTTGAGGTGAGACTCTCGCTGAATGGGCCAATCACTCCGCGGGAGAGAGGTTGGTTGGCGGAACTCGAGAGCGACGGTAGGATTGAGAGTTACGATAAGCTTCTACTGGTGCATGCCGCCCGCGGTTTTGAGCTAACTAATGCCACTGCCCGATCCATTCTCAAGACGAACGACAGTGGTCACGCCAGAAGAGCACTCCAGCGCTTAAGAGACGCCAGAATGTTGCAGCAACATGGGGACCGCGGTGGGGCTGTATATACGTTGAATCCGTCGATCTCACCCCCTGTATCCTATAGGTTAAACATACGACAACTTTCGGAATTAGTCCTACGCGCAGCGAAAAACGAGGATCTTACGAACGAGCGGGTCCGCGAGATCACTGGCTTGGAAAGATTGCAGGCGCTTCAGTTACTACGTAACTTAGTTAGGGAGAAGCAGCTGAGGCAAGTCGGCTTCAGGCGGGGGACCAGGTACATCCTCCCCGAGTAGACTCACACTCCTGTTATTCGATTACGGAGGGTAAGTACATAAGTTCTTCATAAGTGCTTATAGCTCGTGCTCGACGGGAGGTGGCTGGGTGGGTGGGCGGCACCAAGAGGGGCACGACGCGGTGGACACCAGTATCGCGGGGATCACCGACACCCCCGAGCTTGCGAGCCGTACTGACCAACAGATGCGGGGATGGGTCGGCCGACGCGAACGAGTCAAGTTTGGTGCTCGTTTCGAGAAGCTATCGAGCGGCACGACCCGAAAGGGGCTGCGCAACCGGATAGTGGCCGAAGAGACTGTGCCGACAGGAGGTGCAGCCGGTGAGCCTTGACGACGATGCGACTGACGAGCTTGACCATGTGTTGGGGCAGACTCACTATCTGCGCAGCGAGGCAGGCGACGAGCACGCGCAGCACCTCGTGCACTCGGTTAGGCTGCTTCACCTCCGGCGCGACGGCGGGTACTTTCATCCCATCCCAGGGGGGAACTGGACGGCCGCGACGTACGAAGCTGTGTTCGAGGTAGAGCCGTCGCTGGTGTCGGGTAGTCGTCGTCAGCGCCAGGAGCGAGATCGATCATGTTAGTGATGGTGTAAATCTTCGGTACTGCCAGCAGGAGGTTTGCCCTCCACTGCTCCAGCATCCACCCTCCCACCAACCGATCCAGAGAGCGAAGCGTACGCAGATCCCCCGATTCCGCGGGGAGGCGGCGAGCACCTGACCGGCTACATCGGCGCGTTGGCGGTCGAGCCTGACCAAAAAGTCCTCCCCAGCCAGCTGCGCGGTCACCAACCCGACCAGCAGCGCACCACCGGTGAACCCCCGACCGCGGGTCTTGACCCGACCGATCGGGGCATCCAGCAGTTTGATCATGCCCAGCCGGTCGGCCAACTCGCACGCCACCACCATCCCCGACGCCGGGGTCAGCGACGGGTCCGGCGCGCGAGCAGGACAGATCGCCGATGACGATGAGTTGCCGGTGATCACAGAGCTTCCCATCCGGCTGGCCGCTCACACCGACGGCAGTGTCCACCGGACCTGTCAGTTTGCGCAGGCGGCCTCGGATCTCGCTGACGCTATCGGCACCGCCCGCTGTCCGTAAACGACCTCAACGCGCTGACACAAGCGGGCACCAGCTTTTCGGGCTCTACTGCTTTACATGTGCGTGGCGGGTGTGTGGTAGGGGAGTTTGAGATTGGCCGGTCCGCAGTCGAGCATGACGGGGGGCAGCGCGGCTTCGGGACTGTGGAAGCGACGAAGGGACCCGGGTCCTCCGGCGGGCATGGGAACTGGTGGATCCCGTGACCGGACGACGGGAAACCTGGAGCGTGTCCCACATCCCCGAGACATACATCCGCGACAGCCCGGCCTTGGGTGACCCAGCCAACGAACCCTGGCCCGGCGGAACCCAGCACCAACTCTCCACCGTGGGCATCGAAATCATGACCATCATCGACCAAGTCACGGCACACATGCCCTCCACTGTCATAGCCCAGCTGTGGGCCCTCCACCCCGGGGTGCCCATGCTGCGCTGCCGGCGAATCTCGATCGATCAGCACGGGCGGCGCGTGGAGATCTCAGACGCCGAATACCCCGCGGACCGTACCCGCCTGGACTTCATCACCCCGCTCACCCCATGGGAGACAAGCTGAACGGTCTTCGACACACGCCAGGATACGGCGATAAACGGTAGTCGGAGTCGCGGCCGTTCAGCTGCTCGGACCGGAACTCCCGGGCCGCCAGAGCGGCGCGGTGGTTGGCCTGATTCCATACGCTTCCAGTTGGGCATCGAGTGTGGTGACGGCTTGGGTGGCGCCCCAAGGTTGCATCAGAGCTCGGGTGGTGTGGAGTTCCGTCGCGAGTCGCGGGGAGAGGTGGGCGAGGCTGGCCGCGTCACCGAGTACCTGCGCGGCCTCAGCGACTTCCTTGGAGAGCACGAGCGCTTTGCTCAGTCTCACTTTACAGTGCGCGTAGTAGTGCACATAGGGGGTGTGCTCGTACCGTGCTAGGGCGTTGGTGGCGGCCTCGACGGCTTGTCTGGGTTTGCCCAGCAAGGTGAGAAATGTGCTGCGATCACCGTCTAGCGTGCCCTCATGCAGCCAGTACGCCAGTGACTCGGGGGCACCTGCGGTTGCACTGGCGAGGAACTCCTGAGCTCGTGCAAATGCGGCCATGCACGGCCCGTATTGGCCGTCTAGCGCGTAGGCTCCGGCGGCTTGCAGTTCAGCGCGGGCTTTGAGCCGGACGTCGTCGGTGCGCGCGGCCAGGCTGCGTGCGGCGGCGGCGGTGTCCAGCGCGGCGGGCGTGTCGCCACGCAGGAATGCCGCATAACTTGTCGAGCATGCCGCGTAGGCGGCGGACGCCGGATTGCGGGCGTTGTGACCGGCTCGGCGGGCGCGCTCAAAATAGCGTTGGGCCGCGTCGGAGTGGCCCATGTCGACGAGGTGGCCACCGATTGTGGTTGCCATATTACTATCCACCGTGTTAAGAGATCTGCGCAATCCATCCGTGCAGTCACCCTTCAGCAGGCGACGCACAATCCCATGCTGCGCAACGACCGTATCCAGCACCTCACACGGCCCGAGCGTATCTTCTTGACGCTTGCAATGGGCCAGCGTGGTCGCCAGGTTGTTCACAACACGTGGGTCTACCCGGTGCGGCGAGTCCACAGCCCGCGCCATCCGGGTGCATTCGTCAGGGTCCAGGCCAGACAGACCCATGGCCGCCAGCGCCCATCTGGCGACCCGGAGCGCCTCGCGACGACCCAGGGACCGCGCCAATGTCGTGACCACCTCCCGCATTAACTCCTCGGCCAGCTCACTGCCCGCCGCACCCGTCGTCTCCGGCCACGCGCCGCGCCCGCTGCCCTGGCCACGCTCCCGCGCGTCATGCGACGGTGCGGGTTCGGCCCGGAGGGCATCCGCGCTGGCCTGCGCCGCCGCTTGCCACGCCTGGCGCTGGTGGACACGCCACCGACCACGGTAGTCCTGCTCCGCCTGCGCCAGCGCGGTGTGCTCACTCACCAGGGCACCCTCAGCCCGGCACACCTCGTCGGTGATCTTCCACTGCTCCTCGGGCATCCCGCGCGTGCCGTGCTCGACCTTCGAAATCGTGCTCCGGGTCCGGCCGAGGGCCTGAGCCAGTTCGGGTTGCGAGACACCAGCCGCGTTGCGGTGGGTGGCCAGGTGCAGACCGAGGCTCCGCCGCAGGATCTTCACCCGCACCCGGTCAGCCGCCAACTCCCCCCTATCGACCGTCACAGCCGCCAACCCTAAAGGGTGGCAACGAGGGTGACAGCCTGATGCGGTCCGCTCTCTACCACCACTGTGGCCCCAGCTGCCACAGTGAGCCCTGCACCTGGTGCCAGGCCGCCGCGATAAACCCGTGCCGCGGCGGGCGCGGGCAAAAGCAACGACTGCCGGCCCGCGTGCAGCCCCCCGAACCCCGGCACCAGGTGCCTCCACACACAGAAAGGAGGTAACCATCGGTGAGTCCGATCGAGCCCGAGTTCTTCGACAGCAACGACATGCGCGCCGCCCTGACCGCCCGCGACATCGCCACCGTCTACCGGCTCCTCGGGCGCCTGGGTGTGAGTCAACGCCGGATCGCGCACCTGACCGGGCAGTCGCAGTCGGAGGTGTGCGAAATCCTCAAAGGCCGCCGGGTGCGGGATGTGGGGGTGCTGGAGCGCATCGCCGACGGACTCGGCATACCCCGAGCCTGGCTGGGCCTGAGCTACGGTGAACAGGCACCTTCAGCTGGAGAGGAGGTGACCGAGGCCATGAAACGCCGCATCCTGGTCACCGCCACCATGGCCGCCGGTCTGGGTCAGGTGTGTGTGGGTCTGCCCGAGCTGGCCCTGCCGACCGGGCAGGCGCTGCCCTCGCGGCTGGGCATGGTCCATGTGCACACTGTGCGGGCGGTCACCGAGGGGTTGCGTGGTCTCGCGCGGTACTACGGCGGGCAAGCCGACCTGCTCAGTACCGCCGCGACCCTGTACACCCGGTGGATGCACGTCCCCGCGACCGATGCTGTCACAGCGCAGCTAGCCGCCGCGCTGGCTGAACTGCACACTGAGGCGGGTTGGGCGTGCTATGACTCCGGGCTGGACGGGGCCGGGCACTTCACCCGCGCCATGAATCTGGCTGGTACGGCCCGGGATACCTACGGGATCGCCAACGCCGCGTGGCACGCCGGACTGGTGCTGGTCCGCACTGGGCACCCCAACGACGGGCTCAAGCTCTTCCAGCTCGGGCGGTTCCAGCAGCTCCGTGCCGAGGACCCCCGGGTACCGACCCTCACCGCGCGGTTGGCGTGGACCTCCGCCGCCGCCTACGCCCGCATGAGCGGCACCGAGGAGGCCACCCGCTACCTCGCCCAGGCGAACGACGGAGGGGCACCCCGCGACGCGTTCGAGCGCGCGGGCGCCGATTTCGGGACCGCCGGGATCCAGCGCGACCTGGGCCGGCTTGACGCCGCCGAACAGTTCGCCACCAGCGCGGCACACGCCTACAGCGAGGGCCACTACCGCCGGGGCCACACCGTGGCGGAGCTTCTCCTCGCCGAAATCCATGTGCGAGCGGGCGAGCCCCGGGGACTGGTCCTGGCCCACCAGGCCATCGAGAAGGTCAGCACCCTGCAGTCCATCGCCGCCCGCCGGGAATGGCTGACACCACTGGCCACCGCCCTGGAAGCCCGACCCGGCACCGCCACCCAATACCTCGCCCGAACAGCCCGACAGGTCGCCACGACCCGGGTCTAACGGCTTTCGTGCCACAACGAAGATCCGTGCCTAACTGGGGGCTGGGCGGCTCGTATCCGCCTGTCTGGCTGGCTGTAGGTTCTCTGCGGGTCGCCGGGCCTGTCCGATCTGGAGTCACCTTGAGGGGTCGGACGTATCGTCCACTGCCTACGAGACATCTCTGGGGGATCGTGGCTCGCATCTTCATCAGCTATGCCACCCCGGACCGAGCGATCGCCGACGAGGTGTCGGGCTGGCTGCGGGCAGCTGGCCACGAGCCGTTCCTTGACCACGACCTTCGCGACGGAATCAGTGTCGGCGAGGCGTGGAAGCAACGCTTGTACCGCGAGCTGCGCAAAGTCGATGCGGTGATCGGGGTAGTCACGTCGTCCTTCGTGGCATCGAACTGGTGCTCGGCTGAGGTGGGGATCGCGGATTCGCGGGGTTGCCGGCTCATGCCGTTGCGAGCTGAGGCCGACGTGGTGCACCCGTTGATGCAGGATCTGCAGTAGTGGACTACCTGGCCGATCCCCAGCAAGCCCGTGACCGAGTGCTCCAGACGGTGCGATCGCTGGACGATGTGGGAGGTACGTGGCGGGAGGGCGACAATCCCTTCCCGGGGTTGGAGCCGTTCACCGCAGCGCTGAGCCGGGTGTTTTTCGGTCGCTCAGCGGAGGCCTGCGAGGTCGGCAATCGGTTGCGCGCCATGGGCAACGCTGACGGGATGCTGGCCATCGTCGGGCCTTCGGGCTGTGGGAAATCGTCTCTGCTCAATGCTGGGGTGGTTCCGCTGCTCGACGGGGATCCAGCATGGCTGATAGTGCCGCCGCTGGTTCCCGGCAGCGATCCAGTGCCCGAGCTGGCCCGGGCGCTGGCGACCACAGGCGTCCGTCTGGGGCTGGGCTGGTCGGCCAGCGACGTCCGTGGCCGGCTCGACGCCGGCACCGATGGCCTGCGGCGGGTGGCCGACGACCTGCTGGTCGCCTGCCCGGGCACACATCCTCGACGGCTGGTGGCCACGATCGATCAGGCTGAGGAGTTGTTCACCCGGACGACCCCGGACACCTTGCACCGATTCGCGCTGCTGCTGCGTGACGCGCTCGCCGGCCCGGTGCGAGTGGTCGCGGCGATGCGCTCGGAGTTCCTCGATGACCTGCGGGATCTCCCCGCGCTGTCTGGAGTGCCGATCGAGGCGTACCTGTTGGCCCCGCTGGACCGGGCGGCGCTGCGGGAGGTCATCGAACGGCCCGCCAAGGTGGCCCGGCTGCGACTTGATGACGGCCTGGCCACGCAGTTGGTCGCCGACA
>JBOHFY010000432.1:0-10689 GCA_050699895.1 Pseudonocardiaceae bacterium | reverse complement strand
TTGTCGGCCACCGCGCTGTACTCGTCGGGCCCGGTGACGCCGTCGATGCGGAAGTTGCCGTGCGCGTCGTGGTGGCCGAGCGAGCGCCACAGCCGCGCGGTGTGCACCAGCAGCTCCAGCGCGACGTCACGCTCGAAGTCAGTGTCGCCGGTCGCGGTCACATGGCGGATCGCCGCGTCGGCGATGTCGGCGTTGACGTGGAAGGCCGCGGTACCGGCTGGCCAGTATCCGGAGCATTCCTGGCCGCGAATGGTGCGCCAGGGAAACGCCGCACCGGCCAGGCCGAGCTGCCCGGCACGCTCAAGGGCCAAGGGGAGGGTCTGCTGTCGCCAGCGCAGCGCGTCGGCGGCGGCGTCAGGCACCGTGTGGCTGAGCACCGGCAGCACGAAGGTCTCGGCGTCCCAGAAGGTGTGGCCATCATACCCCGGGCCGGTCAAGCCCTTGGCCGCGATACCCCGACGCTCGGCGCGCGCCCCGGCTTGCAGGATGTGGAACAACCCGAACCGGACCGCCTGCTGCAACTGCGGGTTGCCCTCGATCTCCACGTCGGCGGCGGCCCAGAAATCGTCGAGGTAGCGGCGCTGTTCGGTGGTCAGCCCGGTCCAGCCGGTGTACCGGGCCGCCGCCAGCGCGGCCCGGACCTGGTCGTTGAGCGCCGGAAACGACCGCTGTGAGGACCAGCCGTAGGCCAGGTACTTCACGATCCGCAGCCGTTGCCCGAGTTCCAGCCGGCAGATCACCGTTGTCCGGGCGACGTCCCCGGTGGCCGAGGAGTGGAACTCCGTGCGCGAGGGACCGATCACCTCGTGGTCCATCGCGGCGGCCATCCGCAACCCGGAATGGCGGGTGCTGTGCATCAGCGTGGCGCTGGTGTCGTTGCATCGCTGCTGCTCGGCGACCAACGGCTCGGAGAGCACCGCGGCCACCCGAGGGTCATCGGCGGTGGCGGGCAGCTGCTCGTTGGTGAACAGCTCGGACTGCAGCACCAGCAGGACGGGCTCGTCAACCGGCTCGACGTCGTAGCTGATCGCGGCTACCGCTCGTTGGACCAGCGATACCAGCCGCTGCGAGCTCACTCGCACCGCCTTACCAGCGGGGGACACCCACTCCAGCCGGCGGCTGAGCGTGCCGGCTCGCAGGTCGAGCACCCGTTCGTGGGAGCGCAGCTCGCCGTAGCGCACGTCCAACGGCTCATCGTCGACCAGCAGCCGGATCAGCTTGCCGTTGGTCACATTGACGATCGTCTGACCGGACTCGGGATAACCGTAGCCGCCCTCGGCGTAGGGCAGTGGCCGCAGCTCGTAGAAGGAGTTGAGGTAACTGCCGGGCAGCGCGTGCGGATCGCCCTCGTCGAGGTTGCCGCGCAGCCCGATATGCCCGTTGGCCAGCGCGAAGACCGACTCTGTCTGCCCCAGCGCGGCCAGGTCCAGCCCGCACTCCCGCACGGCCCACGGCTCGACGGCGAACTGATGCTGCTCGATCATGACTGGTCCTGCCGGAAGCCACGTGCGGGGTCATACACCCCGAGCGCGCTGAACATGCGCTTACCACCATCCGTATGGGTTTGGCTCTAAGTCACGCGATGAGGGCAGGAATTCTAGCGGACGGGGGATCACCTGACCACGATCAGGTAGAGGCTGTAACCGACCACCAGGGCACAGGCCAGGAAACAGAGCGCCGCCAGCGGCCGGGCCGCTGGCGTGGTTCGCGGGCCAGCGGGCGCGGCGAGCGCATTCACTCCGAGGGCGAACAGCATGATCACTCCCACTGCGGCCCCGAACGAGACCGCGAACACCTCGCTGAGGGCAACCCAGTCGATCGTCACGCTCATCCCAATCTCCTCAGGCCGTGGCCGCGGCGGCCCCTAGATGGCCCGCTGGCACCTCATTGACATTGTTCGCATTCACCGGCTGGCGCCGGGACAGGGCGTAGAAACCGCCGCCGGTGGCCAACCCGGCCACCGCGATGACCACCGTCCCGGCGGTTCCGGTCTGGGCCACCCAGCCCGCCAGGGCGCCGACGAGCGCCGCAGCCGGCAGGGTCACCACCCAGGCGATCACCATCTGACCGGCCAGGCCCCACCGCACCGCAGCCAGCCGGCGGCCAGCGCCCGCACCGAAGATCGCGCCTGAGCACACCTGGGTGGTCGACAGGGGAAACCCGAGCTGCGAGGAGGCCAGGATAACCGCGGTGCTGCTCGTCTCGGCGGCGAACCCCTGCGGCGTCTCGATCTCGGTGATCCGCTTGCCGAGCGTGCGGATGATCCGCCAGCCGCCCAGGTAGGTGCCGAGCGCGATGGCCAGGCCAGCGGTGAGGATCACCCAGGTCGGCGGCGCCGAGCCGGCGGGCAGCGTCCCGGCGGTGACCAGTGTGAGCGTGATGATGCCCATCGTCTTCTGCGCGTCGTTGGTGCCGTGCGCCAGGGACACCATCGACGCCGAGACCACTTGGCCGACCTTGAAGCCGCGGCTCACGGTGTCCCGGTCGGTCTGCGTGGTGATCCGGTAGGCGAGGTAGGTGCCGACCAGTGCCACCACGCCGGCGATGATCGGCGACAGCGCCGCGGGGATCAAGATCTTGGACACCACGGTGCCGAAGTGCACCGCGTCGATGCCGGCCGCCACCCAGGTGGCACCGATCAGACCGCCGAACAGCGCGTGCGTCGAGCTGGAGGGCAGCCCCAGAAACCAGGTCAGCAGGTTCCACACGATGGCCCCGATCAGGCCACCGAAGATCACCACTGGGGTGATCCTGGTGTCGTCGACCAGACCGCTGGAGACCGTCTTGGCGACCGCCACCGAGAGGAACGCACCGACGAGGTTGAGCACCCCTGAGATGGCGACGGCGACTCGCGGTGTCAGCGCCCCGGTGGCGATCGACGTCGCCATGGCGTTCGCGGTGTCGTGGAAGCCATTGGTGAAGTCGAAGACCAACGCTGTGATGATCACTACTAGGACGATGACGCCCATGTGGAGCCCTTCGTCGTCAAGAGGCCGCAGCGCGTGGAGCGTGTCAGACGGAGCAAAACGGCCTGTGAACACCACATGTCGAATCGGAAGCACCCAGTACCGCGCCCCGCTGTCGCCATGGGGGAGCGGACGCTGGCGACTGTCCCCGGCATATCACAGACGACGGCGTGCCGCCAATACGGGAATCGCGGCAATCTTCTCGGCGCTGAGGTCTGCCCACAGCAGGCCGGGCGGTCGTCGCGGTGTACCGCACATGATCACGTCGTCAGGAGTAACGATCACGCTGAAGTCATGTTCGGTCTCGGGCAACTCGTTGTCAACGACCTGCATCGAAATAGCCGTGCGCACTGGCGTGGTCGCGCCGCTGTGATGCATCCCAGACAAGTTGCCCCATGAGCGTTGCGCCCTCAGCTTCGGCGGCGTACAGCTCACGGCGTACCTTGGTGGTCGGGGCGTGGACACGAAGGAAGGCCACCCGGCCGAGGCATTGTCCGGTCTCCGCAAGCAGGGAGGTCGACCGTGCGTGGTCGTAGCGCTCGGCAAGGCCATGGATCTGCTCTCGTAGCCGCGCCACGGCCACCAGATCGATAGTGCCTGGATGCTGCAAGGCATGGGTCAGCCGCTCGTCGGACGCGGCGTCTTCTGCGTCTCCCTCGGCAAGAAGTTCGTCTAGCTGGTCCGCCGATACTTGCAGGTAGCGGGCGAGTTTTGGTCGGCGCCACGGTTGCGGGCCGCTCTCGGTTTCGCCGCTTTCCCAGCGCCGGATGGTCGTCGGATCGACACCGAGCCGTTCAGCAAGCCCGTCTTGCGTGAAGCCCATCGTCCGGCGTCGCTGGGCGAGGCGGTATCGCCTGGCTGCCACGTCACCGCCTCCTTATACCGGGTCTGCTGGCGTCAGATGGCGCGGAACTCGTGGCCATCTGCGACGAGGACGCCGAGATCGTCCACGAGCAACAATACAAACTCCGCGTGGCCGGCTACACGGACTTCGTGGACATGTTCCGCACGGAGCAACTGGATCTCGTGGTTGTCTGCGTACCCCACCATGTCGGCCGCCTGGTTATTGAAGCTGCGATCACTCATCACATTCATGTACTCAAGGAGAAGCCCTTTGCCACCACGCTCGCCGAAGCGCAGGAACTCGTGACGCGCTGCGAGCAGGCAGACATTCATCTCATGGTGACGCTCCAGCGGCGCTTCAATCCGATCTACACCAGCTTTACGCAACTGGCTGACCAGATTGGGACGCCGTTTGTGGTGGACGCCGCCTATACGCTGCACACCAGCGACCCCTCGGACGGCTGGCGGGGTCGTACAGCGGCGGCCGACGGCGGGTGCATCATCGACATGGGCTACCATCTGATCGACATGATCCTGTGGTATTTCGGGCTGCCTGACCGGGTGCTCGCCGATACGTCGATGAGTGCCCGCCCGGACCGCAACTACGACACCGAGGACACGGCGCTGATCCACGTCAGCTACGACAGCGGCCTGTGCAGTTCGTTGCTGTTGTCGCGGTTCATCGGGCCGAAAGCCGAGTGGCCATCGGCAGCAGTCTCACAGATCGACTATTTCTGCCGCGTCGTCGAGGGCGTGCGGCCAAACATGAGTGGTCCCCGCGAGAACGTCGCTCACCTCAGCTTCATCGCCGGCTGCTACGAGTCGGCCCGTACCCGCACGTACGTCAAGCCCAAGGAGTTGCTGTGAACTCGCACTTGGCGCTGCTCGGGGATACACCGGTCATCACCGCGTCAGCACCGCACTTCAGCTGGCCTCCGATTACGGATGGCACGACCAAGGCGGTCTTCACGCAGCTTCACGAAAGCATCTCCATCTACGACCGTTCCGGTGTGGTGGCCGAACTGGAAGACGCGCTGTGTGATTACTTCGAGGTACAGCACGCCGTACTCACCAGCTCGGGCACGGCGGCGCTGCACTCCACCTACGTGGCATCGTTCATCGAGCCTGGCGACGAGGTGATTGTGCCGGCCTACACCTTCCTGGCGACTGTCACGCCGCTACTGCACCTAGGCGCGGTGCCGATTCTCGCTGATTGTGACGACACCGGTAACGTCTCGGTGATGATGTGGCCGCCAGGATCACCCCGAAGACGACGGCCATCGTAGTGACGCACCTGTGGGGCATCCCGGCCGACCTGGAGGGGTTGTCTGCGCTGGCGGACAAGCACGGTTTGGCGCTGCTGGAAGACGGCTCCCATGCCCACGGTGCGACCATCGGCCGTCAGAAAGTCGGCACCTTCGGTCATAGCACGGCCTTCTCCATGAACGGGCCGAAGCCCCTCTCAGCTGGCGAAGGCGGTTTCGTTCTGACCGACGACGATGAGATCTTCTACCGGGTACTGTTGCACGGCCACTACCACAAGCGCTGCCGCTACGAGATACCGGCAAGCCATACGCTCAAACTGCCGGTCTGGCACCGCGAGGAGGGAATGACGCTGGTTAATCAGTACATCGAGGGATTCCGCAAGGTGGTCGAAAACCACCACGAGTTACTAGGATAGGGACGTGGTTGACGCTTCTCCGCTCGAACGACTCGGCACTGTCGCCGAGGCCGACGGCGTGCAGCAATGCGTCGTCGGCGGTGTTGTCGAAGACGACGGCAAGGTGTTGCTGCTTCAGCGTCCCGGCGACGACTTCATGGGCGGTATTTTCGAGCTGCCGAGTGGCAAGGTAGAAACTGGTGAAACACTCGACGCCGCGCTGATCCGCGAAATCAAGGAAGAAACCGGCCTCGATGTCACAGACATTCACGAGTACATCGACAGCTTCGACTACACCTCGGCCAGCGGCGGGAAGAGCCGTCAGTTCAACTTCGCGGTGAGCGTCGCCCAGCCTGAACCCGTTGAACTCCAAGAGCACGACGCCTGCGTGTGGCTGTCGTTAGAGGACGAGCCGCCGGTGACGGATGCCGTGAAGGAAGTCTTCCGAAAGTACCGCCAGCTTCGGGCGGTGAACCGGTCAACCGCAGTTGGCGGCGGGGAGGGCGATCGTCGTGATCACCAGGTCGGTGCCGCGCAGCCATCGACCGTCCAGGCGGGTCAGCGTGTCGCCGGTGATGGTCGGTGCGGCCACCAGTAAGCGGGCGGAGAAGGTACCTTCAGCTGGATCATCCGGTCCGGGACTGATGGTGACGGCAGCGTCCTCGAACCCCAGCCAGCTGTGGGTCAGCGGGAACCACGCCTTGTACACCGCCTCCTTGGCGCAGAACAGGATGCGGTCCCAGCACGTTGCGCTGTCCGCGGCGGCCAGCGCCGACAGGTGCTCCAGCTCTTCGTCCCGGGCGACGATGTCCAGGACACCCGCCGGCAGTGGAAGGTGTGGTTCGGCGTCGATTCCCAGCGCACGCAGATCACGGCTGAGGGCAACGGCGGCGGCCCGGTAACCACCGCAGTGGGTCATGCTGCCCACGACGCCTGGTGGCCACCGCGGCTCCCCACGCTCGCCGGGCAGCACCGATACCGGTGGCAGGCCAAGCCGGCACAGGGCCTGGCGGGCACAGTGCCGGACGGTGCGGAACTCCCGGCGCCGCTTATCCACGGCGCGGCTGATCACTTCCGCTTCGCCCGGATACAACACCGCCTCAGGTGGGTCCCCAAACGCCTCAACACCAGCCACCGCACCAGGCAGGATCTTCTCGATCAAACTCCGCTCCCGCCGCTTGCAAGATCACCGCTAACCGCCATTCGGAGCTGAATAGCGCTCAGGAACCTAGCCAACTGCGCTATTCGGCTCCAAATGGCGTTCTGGCTCAGTGTCAGCTGCAGCCGGAGGTGGAGCCGCAGGAGGTGCAGAGGTAGCAGGAACCGGCGGGCTGCATCTTGACACCGCAGGTGAAACACAGGGGGGCGTCGGCGTGCAGGCCTTGGGTGGCTTCGATCAGTTCCATCGGGGAGTGCGCCGGGGCATCGTAGGAGCCGGTCTGTACCTGCTGGGCTCGTTGGGCGGCCGAGTAGATACCGAGCGCGGAGCGGGTTTCAGCCGGTAGGAAATCCAGAGCCAGTCGGCGGAAGATGTAGTCCATGATCGACTGTGCCATCCGCACATCTGGGTCGTCGGTCAGCCCGGCCGGCTCGAAGCGCATGTTGGTGAACTTCGAGACATAGGTCTCCAGTGGCACGCCGTACTGCAGGCCCACCGAGATCGCCACCGAGAAGGCGTCCATCAGCCCGGCCAGCGTCGAGCCCTGCTTAGAGATCTTGAGGAAGACCTCACCGAGGCCGTCGCCCGGGTAGGAGTTCGCGGTGATGTAACCCTCGGCGCCGCCCACCGTGAACGACGTGGTAAGGCAGGTTCGGCTCGGGGGTAGTCGCCTGCGGACGGGCCGGTAGTCCACCGCGGCTCCGGTGATCGGCGAGGTCGCCGTCTTGTCGTCACGCGTGGACACCGACAGGGGCTGACCCACCTTGCAGTTGTCCCGGTAGATCGCGACCGCTTTCAGGCCGAGTTCCCAGCCCTGGGTGTAAATACGCTCGACGTCCTCAATGGTCGCGCTCTCCGGCATGTTGATCGTCTTGCTGATCGCGCCGGAGAGGAAAGGCTGCACCGCCGCGAGCATCCGCAGGTGCCCCATCGGCGCGATCGCCGCCTCGCCCATCGCGCAGTCGAATACCGCGTGATGCTCGGGACGCAGCCCTGGCGCGCGCAAAACATTGCCGTGCTCGGCGATGTGCGCGACGATCGCCTCGGCCTGTTCCCGCTGGTAGCAGAGCTTGCGCAGCGCTCGGGGCACGGTGGAGTTGACGAACCGCATCGAGCCGCCACCGACGAGCTTCTTGAAGGTGATCAGCCCCAGGGCTGGTTCGATGCCGGTGGTGTCGACGTCCATCGCTAGCCCCGAGGTGCCCGTCGGGGCTAGCAGCGTGACCTGCGCATTGCGCCAGCCGTCGCGTTCACCGATCGACAGGCACTCCCGCCACGCCCGGTCCGCGGCCTCCCACACGGGGGTGTCCAGCCCAGGCAGCCCACTGCCCCGCCGCGCGTCGGTGTTGGCCTCGGCGTGCTTACGCATGACCCGAATGTGGCCCTCGGCGTTGCGGGCGTACCCGTCGTAGGGGCCCACCACCCCGGCGAGCCGCGCGGAACGCCGGTAGGCCACGCCGGTCATCAGGCTGGTGATCGCGCCGGCCAGGCCGCGGCCACCGTCGGAGTCGTAGGCGTGCCCGGTCGCCATCAGCAGCGCACCGAGATTGGCGTAGCCCATCCCGAGCTGCCGGTACGCCCGGGTGGTCTCCCCGATCGCCTGGGTGGGGAAATCGGCGAAGCAGATGGAGATATCCATGGCGGTGATCACCAACTCGGCGCATTTGGCGAAGGTGACCACGTCAAAGCTCTGCATTCCTTCCGGTGATTCCCGGAGGAACTTCATCAGGTTCAGCGAGGCGAGATTGCACGAGGAGTTGTCCAGGTGGACATACTCGGCACACGGATTAGAGGTGGTGATCCGCCCCGCCTCCGGACAGGTGTGCCAGTCGTTGATCGTGTCGTCATACTGGATTCCAGGGTCGGCGCACGCCCACGCCGCCTCGCACATCCGGCGGAACAGTACGACCGCGTCAACGGTCTCGATGATCTCACCCGTGGTCCGGGCCCGCAGCCCAAACCGGGTACCAGTCACCACGGCCTTCATGAACTCATCCGAGACCCGGACCGAATTGTTGGCGTTCTGGTACTGGACGGAGTAAATATCGCCACCGCCCAGGTCCATGTCGTACCCAGCGTCGCGGAGGACCCGGATCTTGGTTTCCTCCCGCACCTTGGTCTCGATGAACTCCTCGATATCGGGGTGGTCGACGTCCAGGATCACCATCTTCGCCGCGCGCCGGGTGGCGCCACCGGACTTGATCGTCCCAGCCGAGGCATCCGCGCCGCGCATGAATGACACCGGGCCCGACGCGTTGCCACCGGAGGACAACAGCTCCTTGGATGACCGGATCTTAGACAGGTTCACCCCGGCGCCAGACCCGCCCTTGAAGATCAATCCCTCCTCTTTATACCAGTTCAAGATCGAGTCCATCGAGTCATCAACGGCCAGCAGGAAACACGCCGAGACCTGCTGCGGCGCGGAAGTCCCCACGTTAAACCACACCGGCGAGTTGAAACTGAAGATCTGATGCAGCAGCGTGTAAATCATCTCATGCTCGAAGATCTCCGCGTCCTCATCGGTCGCGAAGTATCCGTGATCTTTGCCGGCCTTGGTGTAGGTGAGCACCACGCGGTTGATGAGCTGCTTAACACTCCACTCCCGAGCCGGCGTTCCCACGGCGCCTCGGAAATACTTGCTGGTGACGATTTGCACCGAGTTCGGCGACCAGAAATCCGGGAACTCGACACCCCGCTGCTCGAAATTGATCGAGCCATCTCGCCAGTTGGTGAGCACGACGTCCTGCCGCGTCCAGATCACCTCATCATAAGGGTGCACCCCGGGCTTGGTGTAGATCCGCTCACAACGTAGCCCCGCGGCTGCGCCGCTGCGAGCGTCTAAAGTGTTGTCGACCATCTCTGACATGCTTTCCTCGTCCCTCCATGTCTTATCACGGCATACTCGCCTGCGTGAATCAGCGCCGTGACGTCGTCACCGATTCACCGTGACTGGTGTGAGCTCGATTTCCGCCGACGGCCCGTCGTCGTGGGGGGCGACCTCGCGCTCGGCGCGCAGTCGCCGGATCTCGGCCTCGAAGTCACCGAGGGACTCGAAGTCGCGGTAAACCGAGGCGAAACGGAGGTAGGCCACCTCATCGAGCTCGCGCAACGGTCCGAGGACAGCCAGCCCCACCTCATGCGCGGGCAGGTGCGCCCGGCCCAGGGCGCGCAGGGTGTACTCCACCCGCTGGCCCAGTCGCGCCAGCGCGTCCTCGCTGACGGGCCGGCCCTGGCAGGCCCGGCGCACCCCGGCGATGACCTTCTCCCGGCAGAACTGCTCCGTGACTCCGGAGCGTTTCACGATCATGAGCATGGTTGTCTCGACGGTGGTGAACCGTTGGTCGCATTCCGGGCACACACGGCGTCGACGGGTGACCGTTCCGCCCTCGCTGGAGCGACTGTCGATCACCCTGCTGTCCAGGTGACGACAAAACGGGCAACGCATCACTAACCCCCTTCAGTCTGGTCCCCGCGCGGGCACGCAACCGCCAGCGGCGGCGACGGCCGACGCTTTGACCACTACCCGTAGAAGAACTACAATGATGTAACTACAATATGTGGGACGCTACCCCCGGGGCCGCGAGAGACGCAACACGACACGCAGGCCACGGCCCGTCAACCTAGGAGCATGCCGAAACAGCTTCCGATGACCGCGTGAGCGCCACCGGCTCAGCCACGAGCAAGGTGGGCGTGGCTGGCACGCTGTCCACCCGACGCTGGTTCAGCCCCAACCCCACGCCCGTTCCCGCCGCACTGGACAGCTCGGCGACCGGGGTTTCACCGATCAACCAGGTTCGGGGTAACGCGGTGATCCGGTCCAGCACCGCCTGGCCCACGTCGGGGATCGGTTCGGTGACCACCCGGGATCCGGGACGGCTGGTGTCCCGGCGACCGCTTCAGTTGCCAGCTGCGCGCGCCGCTGTTCATGGTCAGGCCCTCGGCCGCGCACCACTGTTGGTGGCGGGCCAGCGCGTCGCAACGGTACTTCGGTCAGTCATCCGGCTTGCCCTATTGACGCTCACTGGTGATCGTTGAAAGTGAGGTGTGGCCATGCACCGGTG
>JBOHFY010000431.1:0-3553 GCA_050699895.1 Pseudonocardiaceae bacterium | reverse complement strand
GAGCAATACTGCTTGCCGGCGCTGCAAGCCAACGCATTGTACATGGACCGCTACCCACTGGTATCAGCGTTATCCCGACCGCTGATCGTCAAGCATCTGGTGGCGGCCGCGAAGCACCACGGTGCCGCACCGTCGCGCACGGCTGCACCGGCAAGGGCCACGACCAGGTGCGCTTCGAAGTCGGCATCGGCGCGCTCGCCCCGGACCTGCGGGTGATCGCCCCGGTCCGGGACTACGCGTGGACCCGAGAGAAGGCGATCGCCTACGCGCAGGAGCGGGGCCTGCCGATCGACGTCACGACGTGCTCACCGTTCTCCATCGACCAGAACCTGTGGGGCCGGGCGGTCGAGACCGGGTTTCTCGAAGATCCGTGGAACGCCCCGACCAAAGACGTGTACTCCTACACCAGCGATCCGACCGGGTGGAAGGCACCGGAAGAACTGGTGGTCACTTTCGATTCCGGCGTGCCGGTCGCGATCGACGGCGCTCCGGTGACGGTGTTGGAGGCGATTAAACAGCTCAACGCGCGGGCCGGGGCGCATGGTGTCGGCCGACTGGACTTGGTCGAGGATCGGCTGGTCGGCATCAAGAGCCGTGAAATCTACGAGGCACCCGGGGCGATCGCCCTGATCACCGCGCATCAGGAGCTGGAGAATCTCACCGTCGAACGCGACCTGGCCAGGTACAAACGTATCGTTGAGCAGCGCTGGGCCGAGCTGGTCTACGAGGGGTTGTGGTATTCCCCACTCAAGCGCGCGCTGGACGCGTTCGTCGCGCAATCCCAGCGTCATGTCACCGGCGAGATCCGGCTTGAGCTGGCCGGCGGTCGGGCTACAGTGACCGGACGGCGTAGCCCGCAGTCGCTCTATGACGTCAACCTCGCCACCTACGACGCGGGCGACACCTTCGACCAGTCCCTGGCCAAGGGATTCGTGCAGCTGTGGGGGCTTCCTTCGAAGATCGCCGCACGGCGAGACCTGCTGGGCGGGGTGCAGTCGTGACCGGGCTCTGGGGTGGCCGGTTCAGCGACAAACCGGCGGATGCGCTGGCGGCGCTGAGCCGCTCGACGCACTTCGACTGGCGGCTGGCGCGCTACGACATCCGTGGCTCCCGCGCGCACGCCCGGGTGCTGCACGGCGCCGGGCTGCTCGACGACGGTGAGCTGACCGCGATGCTCGACGCGCTGGGCCGGCTCGACGCCGACGTCGGCTCCGGCGCGTTCATCCCCCTACCCGAGGACGAGGACGTGCACGCCGCCCTGGAGCGCGGCCTGATCGAGCGTGCCGGCCCGGAACTCGGCGGCCGACTGCGCGCCGGCCGCTCCCGCAACGACCAGGTCGCCACACTGCTGCGGATGTGGCTGCGCGAGGCTGCCCGCCGGGTCGCCGCCGGCACCTTGGACGTGATCGACGCGCTGCTCGACCAGGCCCAGGCGCATCCCGAGGACCCCATGCCGGGCCGGACCCACCTGCAGCACGCTCAACCCGTGTTGCTCGCCCATCACCTGGGGGCCCACGTGCAGGCCTTGCTGCGCGACGTCGAGCGGCTGCGGGACTGGGATGCGCGCCTCGCTGTCTCACCCTACGGTTCGGGCGCGCTGGCCGGCTCGTCTCTTGGCCTAGACCCGGCAGCGGTGGCCACCGAACTCGGCTTCGATGCCCCGGTGGAGAACTCGATCGATGGCACGGCATCGCGGGACTTCGCCGCCGAGGCCGCGTTCGTGCTCGCGATGCTGGCCGTTGACCTGTCCCGGATCGCCGAGGAGATCATTCTCTGGGCCACCGCCGAGTTCGGTTATGTCGCCTTGGATGACGCCTACTCGACGGGCAGCTCGATCATGCCACAGAAGAAGAACCCCGATGTGGCCGAGTTGGCCCGGGGCAAAGCCGGCCGGCTGATCGGCAACCTCACCGGCCTGCTGGCGACGCTCAAGGCGCAGCCGCTGGCCTACAACCGGGATCTGCAGGAGGACAAGGAGCCGCTGTTCGACTCCGTCGACCAGCTCGAGCTGCTGCTACCCGCGATGGCCGGGATGGTCGCCACCCTGACCTTCCGGACCGAGCGGCTCGCCGAGCTGGCTCCGGCCGGGTTCGCCCTGGCCACTGATCTCGCCGAGTGGCTGGTGCGCCAGGGGGTGCCGTTCCGTACCGCGCACCAGGCGGCTGGAGCGTGCGTGCGATTGGCCGAGTCCCGCGGGGTGGGGTTGGCGGAGCTGTCGGAGATGGAGCTGGCCGCCGTCCATCCTGAGCTCACCCTCGATGTTCGCCGGGTACTCAACGTCGCCGGATCGATCGGCTCCCGCGACGCCTACGGCGGGACCGCCCCCGACCGCGTCGCTGAGCAGCTGCGGCGCGCCCGGCATGCCGTCGAGATGCACCGGGCTTGGGTCACGACGTGAGGGTGAACCCAGTGGAGGTGGACACAGTGGGGGCGGACCGGGCGACTCTACCGCGTGCCCACCTCGCCGTGGATGTCCTGCCGGCCGCCCGGCTGTTGCTGGGCGCTCGGCTGGTCGCGGACAGACCGGACGGTCAGGTCATGGTCCGTCTCGTTGAGCTAGAGGCCTATCGCGGTTCCGACGATCCGGCGGCGCATTCCTACCGGGGCCGCACCGCCCGCAACTCCGTCATGTTCGGCCCGCCCGGGTATCTCTACGTGTATTTCGTCTACGGGATGCACTTCTGCGCCAACATCTCCTGCCTGCCCGACGGGGAACCTGGAGCGGTGCTGCTGCGCGGCGCTGAGGTCGTCTCCGACCTTGACGTCGCTCGGCTGTACCGGCCTACCGCGCGATCCGACGCCGAGCTCGCCCGTGGCCCCGCCCGGTTGGCGACGTTGCTCGGGCTCCGCCGCGAGCACAACGGCCTAGACCTCACTGACCCCGCGTCGCCCGTGCGGATAGTACCCGGTGATCCGGTGCCCGCTGAACAGGTGCGGACCGGTCCACGGGTGGGCGTCGCCGCCGCGCGGGACCGGCCTTGGCGGTTCTGGGTGCACGACAGCCCGGCGGTGTCGGTGTACCGCCGGCACCGGGATGGCAGCCCCGCTACCTGCGCGAACACGCCGATTTGACTTTCCCCGTGTGTAGGCCGTACCTTTTGCCTCGCCCCACAGAGGAACGGACGAAGCGCTCAGCGAGATGGTGCTGAGATGTTAGGCCGGGGTCGCCGGGGAGTGTGAATCGAGCAGCTGTTAAGCTTGATGCGTCTCCGGGATCGTAGACAAGCCTCTAGGGGTTGGTCATTACGTGGCCGGGTAGGTTACAAACGAGTCACCCCAGATCTGGCTACCGTTCTGGTGGTTTGTGATGGTGTGTGCTTGTTCTTTGAGAACTCAACAGTGTGCCGAAATGTTAGTGCCATGTTTGTTGTGTTTTTTTGTGTTGTGCTAGTGATCAGTGCGGTGCCTGCCTGTAGTGGTGGGTGTCGTTTTCTGTTGAGGCATTCAATGGAGAGTTTGATCCTGGCTCAGGACGAACGCTGGCGGCGTGCTTAACACATGCAAGTCGAGCGGTAAGGCCCTTTCGGGGGTACACGAGCGGCGAACGGGTGAG
>JBOHFY010000430.1:0-3150 GCA_050699895.1 Pseudonocardiaceae bacterium | reverse complement strand
GGGTACCGATGACCTTTCCCTCGCCGCCAAAAAGGCTGGCCCCGCCGATCACGGTAGCGGCGATCACGTCGAGTTCGAGCCCGATACCGAAGTTCGGCTGCCCGGAATTGACCCGAGACGCGGCGATCATGCCGCCGAAACCCGCAAGAATGCCGGACATGATGTAGACGATCGTGAGGTAGCGCTTGACCGGAATGCCGGACAGCCGCGCGGCCTCGACGTTCGACCCCATGGCGTAGGCGTATCGCCCGAGTGTGGTCCGGGTCAGGGCGAAGTGCCCGGCCAGAGCAACGATGGCGAGAGCCAGGATCGGGATCGGTAGCGACCCGAGTTTTCCCTGGCCAAGCAGCGTGAACTCCGGTGGCGCGCCGGAGACGGCGACGGAACCAGTCACGATGTACGCGAGGCCGCGAGCCACGCTGAGCATGCCCAGAGTGGCGATGAACGGCGCCATTCCCGCCCGCGTCACGAGCACGCCGTTGACCATGCCCGCGATGGCTCCGGTCGCCGTGCCAACGACGATCGCCAACGGAACTCCGACGCCGTACTTCACCACCAGCATCGCGCCGAGCACGCCCGACAGCGCGGCCACCGAGCCGACGGACAGGTCGATTCCGGCGGTGATGATCACCATAGTCATGCCGATCGCGATGATCGCCACCACCGCTGACTGGACACCGATGTTGACCAGGTTGCTCGCGCTGAGGAAGACACCGGAGGCGAAGGACAGATAAACGAAGAGCACCATTACGGCGCCAGCCGCCGCCAGTTGGGACACCGTGGCGCGAATTCGGTCGCGCCACGCGTCGGACAACGGGATACGCCGCCCCCCCGACCCCATCGTGCTACCCCGCCGACCCGGTGGCCAACCGCATGACCCGCTCCTGCGAGAACTGCTCGCGGGTCAACTCCCTGGCGATTCGGCCGGCACGTAACACAATGATGCGATCACACATGGTGAGCAGCTCCGGCAGGTAGGAGCTGATGATGACAATTCCGCGCCCCTCGCTGGCCAGTTGCCCGATCAGATCGAACATCTCGGCCTTGGCGCCCACATCGATACCACGCGCCGGCTCGTCGAAGAAAAGCACGTGGGCCTTGGTTTCCAACCACCTCGCTACCATGACCTTCTGCTGGTTACCACCGGAGAGCACCCGGACCAGACGGGTGACCGACGGCGTTGTGATGCCCAGCTGATCTCGCCGGGACAGCGCGGTCCCGCGCTCCGCGCGCAGGTCGATCAGGCCGAAGCGCAGCGGTACGTTCGCTAGGGTGATGTTCTGCTCGATCGGGAGCTGGAGAGCGAGGCCCTCGCCCTGGCGATCCTCCGTCAGGTAACCCAGGCCCGCCTCGATCCCCTGCCGAGGCGAGGAGATGCGGACCTCGCGACCCCGCACGAGAACCCGCCCCGCATCCGGAATGTCCGCGCCGAAGATGGCCCGCGCGAGCTCGGTCCGACCAGCGCCGACCAGACCGGCGAACCCGACGATCTCGCCGGCCCGAACCTGAACTGTGCAGTCGAGGAGGTCGACGACCCTGCCACGTCGAGAAATGCCTTCCGCCCGGAGCACCACGTCCCCGATCTCGACTTTTGGCTTGCGGTAGAGGTTGTCGATGTCTCGACCGACCATCAGCCGGATCAGGCGTTGCGGTGACACCCGCGCCGAGGGCAGCGTCTGGACAACCCTGCCGTCGCGCAGGACGGTGACCCGGTCGGCAAGGTGGGCTACCTCGTCAAGGCGATGGGAGATGTACACGATCGCGATGCCGTGCGCCTTCAACTCCGCGATCACCTCGAACAGATCGCCGCTCTCGGCCTCCGTGAGCATCGCGGTCGGCTCGTCCATGATCACAACTCGAGGAGTCCCCTCGAGCGCTTTCGCGATCTCGACCCGCTGCCGATCGGCGACCGGGAGGATACCCACGAGACGGTCCGGGTCCACCGCGAGGTTGACCCGGGCAAGCAGCGCACCCGCACGCCGACGGTCGGCGCGCCGAGACAACACGCCCAGCCGGGCCGATTCGCGGCCCAGGCACAGGTTCTCCGCCACGGTCAGGTGCGGGGCCAGCGCCGGCTCCTGGTGCACCATCGACACGCCTAGCGCAAGCTGAGCGAAGCGTGGACCACGGAAGGCGACCGGCTTGCCCCCGACGAGGACGATCCCACTGTCCACTCGCTCGACCTGCGCCAGGAGCTTCATCAAGGTCGACTTGCCGGCGCCGTTCTCCCCAGCGACGACGTGGACCTCACCGGGCAGCACCGTCACACTGACCCGGTCGAGGGCGAGCACCCCCGGATAGCGCTTGGACACCTCGCGCATCTCTACGGCAGGCTCGACAACCGCGGGCTCGACCATCGCGATGCTGGGTTCCTCGGCCTCAGCGTAAGTCGTCGGCGTCGACGATCCGGTAGCCGTAGCCTTGCTCGGCCAGGAAGCGCTGGCGGTGCGCCGCGTAGTCAGTGTCCAGGGTGTCCCGGGAGACCACCGAGTAGAAATGCGCCTGGCGCCCGTCGCCTTTGGGTCGCAGCAGCCGGCCCAGCCGCTGGGCCTCCTCCTGGCGAGACCCGAACGTGCCAGAGACCTGCACCGCCACCGAGGCCTCCGGCAGGTCGATGGAGAAATTGGCCACCTTGGACACGACGAGCGTGCGTACCTCGCCGCGGCGGAACGCGTCGTAGAGAGTCTCCCGCTCGGAGTTGCGGGTTGAGCCCTGCACCACCGGCGCGTCCAGGGCCTCGCCGAGCTCCTCCAGCTGCTCCAGGTAGGCGCCGATCACCAGCGTCGGCTCGTCGGGGTGCCGGTCCATGATGGCCGACACGACTCCGACCTTGCTCCGCGCGGTGGAGCACACCCGGTAGCGCTCGTCGGCTTCCGCGGTGGCGTAGCGCAGTCGCTCGGCGTCGGTCAGGGTGACGCGGACCTCGACGCAGTCCGCCGGCGCGATCCAGCCCTGCGACTCGATGTCGCGCCACGGCGCGTCGTAGCGCTTGGGCCCGATCAGGGAGAAGACATCACCCTCCCGGCCGTCCTCGCGCACCAGGGTGGCGGTCAGCCCGAGCCGCCGGCGGGACTGCAGATCGGCCGTCATCCGAAAGACCGGTGCGGGCAGCAGATGCACCTCGTCGTAGACGATCAGTCCCCAGTCCCG
>JBOHFY010000429.1:0-8584 GCA_050699895.1 Pseudonocardiaceae bacterium | reverse complement strand
GTCGATCACAAAACACGAGATCTTCAGGACACACCGCGCGGCGGCGACCGCAGATCTGTGATCCAGCGTGGGACGGCAGCGCATCTGTGGCGGCGGCGAGGATCAGGAGAGATTCCCGCTAAGGCGGGTGCCCCGTGGATCTTCTACCCGCCCTCGACGGTCAAGATCCACGGGACGCGAGCTAGTGGTGAAGCTGTTGGGAAAGCTGCTGGTCTGCCTGTTCGAACGCTTGGGCCGCGCTGTTCAGGTAGGAGTTCATGCCCTCCAGGCCCTCGATCGTCTGGCGCGCGCCCTTGTCGAATTCCTCGTAGGAGACCTCGAACTGCTTGCTGGACGTATCGGTGACATATCCATTCGCGACGAGCTGCTGGACCTGGCTCTTGAGCTGGCCCAAGCGGCTCTCGATGTCGCTCTTGCCCGTCTGGAGCTGCTTGCCGGCAGCCCGCATCTCCTCGTAGGTGACATTGACGTTCGCCATGCTGGTGCTCTCCTCGCTGTAGTGTCACGGATTGACTGTGTGTCACGGAAAGATCGGTGCAGGCCGGTACGCCGAGCGACTCCGGAACTGCTCCGCAGTCCATCGTGGACGTATCTGACCGGCGTGACCCGGGCTTCGGCATGATATGAACCGCACCCTCACGCCGAACGGGGCGGGGGGTATGGTCGCCGTCGGTAACGACAGCGGTGGCGACGGCTGCCGTCGGCACACGGCGTGGCGGAGTGGCTGGGGGAGTCGTTGGGCGACCATCTCAAGGTTGACGTGGCGTTGATCCGGGCAACAGCCAGTGGGCTCGGGCTGATCAAGGATGCCCTCCAAGGGGCTGATGCCGGCAACCGTGGCGCCGCAGTGCTGGGTCTGGGTGGTCTGGCCGAGGCGATGGATGAGTTCGCGCACAACTGGGACATTCACCGGCGCGAGCTCATCTCGGCAGTCGAGGCCCACCAGAAGATGGCTGCGGCGAGCGCCGACGCCTATGAGCACACCGACGCCGAGCTCGCCAAGGCGCTGACCCAGCACTCCTCCTCCGGTGGCGCAAAGGCCGCCTCGTGAGCCGGCGGCCCACCGACTGGGCTCCGCTGACCGACTCCGACCCGGTTCCCGGAGACCCGGACACCATCGAACGCGCTGCTAAATCCCTGGCCGACGTGGCCGAGGAGATCAAGAATCAGGCCCACAACCTCCGAACGCTGTCCACCGCCGAGGGCTGGGACGCCGACGCCGGCCGCACTTTCGCCGACTCCGCTCGCGACCTGGCCGGCCAGCTCAACAAGGCCCACGGCCGCTACGCCACCGCTGGCGGCGCGCTGAAGCGCTACGCCCCGGAGCTGCGCCACGCCCAGTCCGTCGCTGATACCGCTCTCGCCGAGGCCAAGCAGGCCCAGCACACCATCAACGCCAACCGGCCGCCGGCCCACCCGCCCACCCCGGACGAAGCGACCGCCGAACGCCACCGTCAGTACGCCCACGACGACGGCATCAGCGCCCTGCAGGCCGCTCGCCGCAAACTCGATGACGCCACCCACCACCGCGACGAGCACGCCGGACGGGCCGCGCGGGCGATCAGCGACAGCATCGACGACGACCTCAAAGACTCCCGGTGGGACAAGTTCAAAAACTGGGTCCACGAGCACGCCGACATTCTCAAAGCCATCGCCAAGATTGCCGAGATCGTCGCCACCGTGCTGAGCACGATCGCGCTGGCCATCTCGTGGATTCCCTTCCTCGACTTTCTGTCCCCGGTCCTGCTCGGCCTGGCGGCACTGGCGTCAGGGGTGGCCCTGGTCTGCAACCTCATGCTGGCCCTGGCTGGCGAGGGGTCCTGGCTCGACGTCGCCGTGGACCTGTTCGCCGTAGTCACCTTCGGCTACGGGGCCAAGGCGGGGATGGCGCTGCGGGCTGGAGAGGCGGCTGAAGGGACCGTCGGAGGAATCCGCGGCAGTATGAGCAAACTGCGGGACACCGCAAAGTCTTTCTATAACCGCGTCAAATGTGGCGACCCGGTCGATATCGCGACCGGGGAAGTAGTGTTGATCCAGACTGATGTCGAGCTGGCCGGGGTGCTGCCGCTGGTGCTCTCCCGCACTCACGTCTCTTCTTACCGGGTGGGCCGCTGGTTCGGCCCATCGTGGGCGTCTACGCTGGACCAACGGCTGGAGGTCGATGAAGCTGGCGTGTGTTATGCCGCCGCCGACGGCATGTTATTAGTTTACCCCGTCCCGGCTGAGGAGGTGGCCGTGATGCCGCAAGAGGGGCCTCGCTGGCCATTGCGCCACGGTGAGGATGGCGGCTACACCATCGCCGACCCGGAGTGTGGTCAGACGCTGCACTTCGCACCGCATGGTACGTCAGGGCGCGCGGTGCTGCCGCTGCGCGCGATCACTGACCGGCGTGGGCATCGCATCGACCTCGACTACTCCGGTGAAGGCTCACTTACCGAGATCCGCCACTCCGGCGGCTACCGGATCGGCGTGGAGACCACCAGCGGTCGGATCACCGCCCTACGCCTGCGGCAACCTGATAATGGCACCGACGCCGATGTGGTGCTCGTTCGCTACAGCTACGACGAGAGCGGGTGGCTTGCGGGGGTGACCAACTCCTCCGGCATCCCGCTGCGATTCGACTACGACACCGCCGGGCGGCTTACCGGCTGGCGGGACCGCAACGACCTGACGTACCGCTACACCTACGACGAGGCTGGCCGCTGCGTGCGCACCTCGGGCTCCGACGAGTACCTGAACGGCACCTTCTCCTACGATCCGGATGGTCAGGTCACGGTATTCACCAACTCTCTCGGCCACGCAACAACGTTCCACCTCAACGAGCTGGGCCAGGTCGTGCGGGAACGCGACCCGCTGGGCCAGGAGGTCGTCTCGGTGTGGGACCGCTATGACCGGCTGCTCGCCCGCACCGACCCGCTCGGGCGGAGCACCCGCTACACCTACGACGAGGCGGGTGACCTCGTCGCGATCACCCGCCCGGACGGCAACCGGGCCTTCGCCGACTACAACGAGTTCCGGCTGCCGGTGACGGTCACGAATCCAGACGGAGCTGTGTGGCTGCGGGCCTACGACGAGCGAGGCAACGTCACTGCGGTCACGGACCCGCTGGGCGCGACGACTAGCTACGCCTACGATGAGCGGAGCCACCTCAGTGCGGTTACCGACGCCTTGGGTCATGTGCGTCGGGTGCAGACCAACGCAGCCGGACTGCTGACCGCCGTGACCGACCCGCTCGGGGCCACCACTCGGTATGCCCGTGACGGCTTCGGTCGGGTGATCTCAATCACCGACCCGATAGGCGGAGTAACCCGGTTCGGCTGGACAGGCGAGGGCAAGCTCGCCTGTCGCACCCTGGCCGACGGGGCGACCGAGTGCTGGAGCTACGACGCCGAGGGCAACCTTGTCGAGCATGTCGACGCCGTCGGTCAGGTGACCTGCACCGAGATCGGCCCGTTCGACTTGCCCACCGCCGAGGTCAGACCGGACGGTGCGCGGCTGGAGTTTTGCTACGACACCGAGCTGCGCCTGGTAAGCGTCACTAACCCGCAGGGCCTGGTCTGGCGTTACGACTACGACCCGGCCGGAAACCTCGTCCGGGAGACCGACTTCAACCGCCGCGAGCTGCGCTACGTCCACGACGCCGCTGGCCAGCTCGCCGAGCGCACCAACGGCGCCAGGCAGACCACTCACTTCACCCGCGACCCACTCGGCAACGTGGTCGAGCAACGGTCCGCGGACGCCGTCGCCACGTTCGACTACGACGCCCTCGGCCGGATGGTGCGCGCGACCAACGCCGACGCCGAGGTCACCTTCGACCGTGACGCACTGGGGCGCGTGCTTGCCGAGACCTGCAACGGTCGCGCCGTCACTTCTTCCTACGACTCTCTCGGCCGGCGCACGCACCGCCGCACCCCCTCGGGGGCGGAGAGCACCTGGGAGTACAGCGCGGGCGAGGCGCCGGTCGCCCTGCACACCGCTGGACGCACCCTGCGCTTCGGCTACGATGCCGCCGGTCGGGAGATCGAGCGTCACCTCGACGCCGGTGCCATGCTCGCCCAGTCCTGGGATGTCAACAACCGGCTGACCTCCCAGACCCTCACCGCTCGCGGGCCGGCCTCCGCGCGGCTGGTGCAGCGCCGGTCCTACGGCTACCGGCCGGACGGGTACGTCACCACCATCGAGGACCACCTCTCCGGGCTGCGCCGCTTCGACCTCGACCCGGCCGGGCGGGTCACCGCCGTGAACGGTTCCGGGTGGACCGAGCGCTACGCCTACGACCCGGCCGGCAACATCACCGACGCTGCTTGGCCGGCGCCACAGCCTGACTCCCCGGACGCCGACGCTCGGGGCGAGCGCGAGTACTCCGGCACCCTGATTCGCCGCGCCGGCAACGTCCGCTACCAGCACGACGCCCAGGGCCGGGTCACCCTGCGCCAGCAGAAACGCCTGTCGGCCAAGCCCCGCACCTGGCACTACACCTGGAACGCCGACGACCGCCTGGTCGGCGTCACCACCCCCGACGGTGCGCGCTGGCGCTACCACTACGACCCACTCGGCCGTCGCATAGCCAAGCAACGCCTAGAATCCGAGGGGGTGAGCGTCGCCGAGCAGGTCGACTTCACCTGGGACGGCGTTGTCCTCGCCGAGCAGACCCACACCACCGGCCCGGACGACCCCGCTCGCACCACCTCCTGGGACTGGGAACCCGACACCTTCCGCCCCCTCACCCAGACTGAACGCGCCCCGCTGCGCGACGCCCCCCAGGAATGGGTCGACGAGCAGTTCTACGCGATCGTCACCGACCTGGTCGGCACCCCCACCGAAATGCTCAACCCCGACGGCCACCTGGTCTGGCACCCCCGTACCACGTTGTGGGGCACCGCCGCCACCCCCATCTTAGCTGGCGTCTCCTGCCCACTCCGCTTCCCCGGCCAGTACCACGACCCCGAAACCGGCCTCAACTACAACTACCACCGCTACTACGACCCAACTGGTGGCCGATATGGGAGCAACGACCCATTGGGCCTTGATGGGGGGCCCGACCCCCACGCCTACGTCCCTAACCCCACCAACTGGCTCGATCCCCTCGGGCTCAAATGTGATCCGCACTATCCAAAAGATTTTGCCACACCAAGAACTAATAACTGGAGTGCCGAATTTCGCTCCGAGGCGGAGGCGCGAACTCTGGCGCGCGAGAAAATAGGAAAAAATCCGGTCGAGGTCGGCCGGAACAAATGGCGTAGTGTGGACGGTAAGTGGCAGTACCGGGCGAAACCCTGTGACGTAGACAACCGTCACGTTCACCTGGAGGAACTTGACCCGAGTACTGGCGAGGTACTGCAGAATGTCCACCTTCGATGGTCGGAAGGATCTGGGAGATGAGGCGTATTCATATATCGGAATCACTCGCCGAGCGCCGATCCGGTGACACCTGGCAGTATCGAGTCCTACTGAAGGGATCCGAGATCCAAGGATTAGCGATAAATCTTCTTGGACTATTATACCATCTGGTTGATGAGTTCGAGGTGTCCGGAGCGAAGCCGCCCGCGATCCGCTTGAAGTACGATACAACCGCCCAGGCTTCCGCTCGGATTGCCCCGAACGATACTCACTGGACTATTAGGCTTTCTCGGACGGAGCTGGAGGTGTGGCTGAAATTCTTGACCACCAGCCTCGTGGGAACTCCTTCGGTTGATCACATTGACTTGATTGATGAAACGGTCGAGAGGGATCTGCAGTTCACTTTGGCAATCGCCGCAAAAATTGAGGTCACGGACCCGGCAGAGGTGCGAAAAAGATTAGAGCTCTGACCTCGATTTCCCTTGTATGAAAATCTATTTTGGCTCTTTCCTGCTGGGATCGGGAAGATATTTTTGGGTGGAGGCTTCACGATGGAGGAAGGCTTGACGGCATCGGGTGAGAGTCCAGCCAGTCCGGATCCGCGTTGGTCGGAGACTCCGGGATCGTTGTGTGCCTTTTTGTTGCGGTTTGACGGCCAAGTGGGGGCGGTGGTGAACACCGAGAAGCCTGTGGTCGACTCTGCGGTGGTTTCCGGCGAGGTGGCCAGACAGCTTGGTCGGATTGCACAACAGATGGGTCTGAGTGCAGGAGATGGGGCGGTCGAGCCGTCGAGTAGCGCGCCTGGGTTCGGACCTATTAAGCCGGGCTTCACCCGGGAGGCAACATCGATCCGACGACAGGTCTCGTCGCATGGGGTCCGGGGCCCAGGGAAGTGAGCGACCGATGAGCGATCCATCCGCCAACGGTGTCGCCGGAAAGGCCGGGCCGGTGGGGTGGTCGTTGTTGTTGCCTCCGGGGTGGTGGCATATTCCGCTGTACGAGCGCCGCGGGCAATCCATCACGGCGCTGCTCGACCATCGACTGGCGTCGTTGCCGCGGGACCGGGTCGCCGCGCTGCGCCGGGAGCTGGACGGGGAGCTGACCCGGCAGGTCGAGCGGGCGGTCGTGAGTGGCGCGGTGGAGATGTATCTGAGCGTCGACTTAATGCGCGGTCTGCCGGTAGCGGCGTCGTGCCTGGTCACGGTGGTACCGGCCGGTGCGGCGACGGCGCTGCCTGCCGCCGAGTTGGCGGCGTTGCTGGGAGAGCGGCCGGGCGACGAGGTGGGTGTGCTGGAGGTGGCGGGGGCGCCGGCCGCGCGGGTGCGGCGGCGGGAACCGGTCACCGAGGCCGACGGCCTGTCGACCGGGGAACTCGCGGTCACCCGCCTGCAGGTGTACGTGCCGGTGCCGAACACGGCGGAGATGGTGCTGTTGTCCTTCAGCACCCCGATGGATCCGATCGCCGACGCGATGGTGGCGCTGTTCGACGCGATCGCCGGGTCACTGCGCTGGCGGCGGATGTGACCGGCCCGCAGCTCGATCCCGACGGCCCGTGGGTTCAGGTCGACCTGGCGGCACAGCCACGGGAGTGGGCGGCGGGCACCGTCAGCCGGCGGTGGGCGGCACAGCGGCTCGACCCCGACCAGCACCGGGCCGAGGTGATCACGGGGGGCATCGCCCGGATCGTCGGCGCTCTCGACACGGCGGCCCTCGACGAGGCGCTCCTGCTCTACCCGGCCGCCGACGAACCGGTGGTGGCCGTGGTCGGGCTGCGGAGCTTTCCCGCCCCGCCCGGATTCACCCTGGAAGCGCTGGGCGAGGAGCTGTGTGTGCCCGAGGAGATGCTGGAGCGTCCGCGCCAGTGTTCGGTCGTTAAGACACCGACCGGGCCTGCGGTGCGGCTGGTCCAGCGCTATCGGGAGCCGATCTCCCCGGAGGCGGCCGAGATCCGCGACCATGTCGCCTACGGCTGGCTGGTCGCCCAGACCACGGTGGTCGTCGCATCCACGGCTTTTGTCGACCTGGTCGCCGCCGGCACCTGGATCACGGCGGTCGACGAGCGGTTCTCGGGAAGGACGCACGTGTCAGGGGTGAACAGATGAGCGACGGCCCGGAGAACTCACGTGGTCGCTGGTGGGAGATCCCCGGGCAGGGCCGGCCGGATGATGAGGGCCACCGCGAGCTGATGACGGACAGCCGGGGGCGCAGCCGACCGGAACGGTCGCTGTCCGCCGGTGCCGACCTCGCGGACGAGTCACGGCATCCCGCGCGTGCTTTCCTGTGGCCGATCGTCTCGTTGGTCGCGGCCGCCGGGCTCCTCCTGTCGGTGATCTACGTTGTACGGTCGGGTAATCCCACATCGTCGGCGAGCGCCTTGCCTCGGGAACCGACCGTATCGGGTAGTGCGCAGAGCGGCGGGGGAGCCAAACCGGACCCAGCGGTCAGCGCCGGTGCCCCGGCGCACTCGGACGGCGGGCTGGTTGCTAACGGCGGCGGATCGCGGACGGTCTATGTCATGCCTGGTCCCCCGAAGGGCCAACCGGGTGCCCCGGGGGTCTCGGCCGATACCCCGGGCCGTCAGGTTGGTACCCCGTCAGGCCCGGTCGGTGCCCCGAACGGCAGTCCGGGTGGCGGGGGTGGGGATACGGGCAACCAGCCGGCCGGGACGCTGAGCTCGGGCACCACTGCCGCTCCCCAGGAACCGCAGTTCACGACTGAGGGCGCCGCTCCCAACGCACCCGGGCCGCAGCGAGGCGGGAAGCCGGTGGGCGGCACGGCGACGAACGGCTGTGAGCCTTCCGGCTCGTACTACGAGTGCACCATCGCCCGTAGAGCACCCGACTACCTGCCCGGAAGAAAAGACCGCAACGGTTTCTTGGACCCTGGTCAAGCCTTGTTCGTGTGCCAGTCAGACGGGTCCCAGTACTCGCTCGACAACCGCGTCAACCATTGGTGGGCATGGCTATGGGTGCCGTACACAAAATTAGTAGTGTGGATCCCGGTTGTGTTTCTGGAGGGTGAGCCTGCCAACGCGCCCGAGCCGGGGCTACCGGAGTGTGACCGCGCGCCGACACCCACGACAACGTCCTCCGCACCGCCCACCAGCAGCACGCCCGCGCCGACGTCGACGCCTGCTGCATCACCGTCTCCCAGTGTCGAGCCGACGACCACCAAAAGGCCCTCCGGCTGAGCAAGCCCGACGTGCGCTGAGAAAGATCGCCGATTTCACCGGAGCGTCAATGAT
>JBOHFY010000428.1:0-3260 GCA_050699895.1 Pseudonocardiaceae bacterium | reverse complement strand
CTCTGGCAGCGTCGCCGCTGGAATCCCGGCGCGTGGTAATGACTGGGCTTGGTCCCTCGAGACAGACGAATGCAACGTGGAGCGCTCGCCGCAGGTCTCGTCGGGCCGTGAGATTGTCAGTTCACCTGACGCTCCCGATCCCCCCAATACTCCTGGCGCAGCTTGAATTTCTGGATCTTTCCGGTGGCGGTGCGCGGAATCGCGTCGCGGAACTCCACCGACGTCGGCGTCTTGAAACCGGCCAGCCGCTCCTTGCAGTGCTTGATGATCTCGTCTTCGGTGACCTGCTCCCCCGCCGTCACCACAACAAGCGCCTTCACCGTCTCACCCCACTGGTCGGAAGGCACGCCGATCACCGCCACCTCGGCCACCGCCGGGTGGCTGAACACGCAGTCCTCCACCTCGATAGAGGAGACGTTCTCACCGCCGGTGATGATGACATCCTTCCTCCGGTCCGTGATCGACAGGTAGCCCTGCTCATCCACCGACCCGCCGTCACCGGTGTGAAACCAGCCGTCCACGAGCACTTCGCCGCTGGCCTGTGGGCTGTCCCAATAGCCGGCCATCACGACATTGGAACGGGCCAGCACCTCCCCGGATGGGGAGGTGCGCAGCTGCACGCCCAACGCGGGGACGCCGGCCCGGGACAGCCTACGAGCGCGGTCTTCCGCGGGCAGGTCATCATCAGCGGGCGCGGCGCGGTTGAAGGTCAGCAGCGGCGCGGTCTCGGTGAGCCCGTAGATCTGCATGAACTCCCAACCGAGTTCCTCGCCGACCCGGCGAATCAGTCTGGTCGGTGGTGGCGCACCCGCGCAGACCAGCCGCACCCGCCCGCGCCCGGGAATCTCGCCATCCCAGTTCGTGGCGGCATCAAGCACCGCGTGCCACACCGCGGGGGCGCCACCCATCAACGTCACGCCGTGCTGGGCGACCCGCCGCAGGATCTCGGCACCGTCCACCTTGCGTAGCATGATCTGCTCGGCTCCCAGGCCAGCGAGCCCCAAGGGCATGCCCCAGCCGTTGCAGTGGAACATCGGCAGGGTGTGCAGGTAGACGTCACGCTCCCAGGCGCGGGTGTGCAGCGCGAAGGTGACCGCGTTGATCCAGATATTGCGGTGGGTCAGCTGCACTCCCTTGGGCCGCGCGGTGGTGCCTGAGGTGTAGTTGATCGTCGCAGTGGCGTCCTCGTCAGGCTCGGCCCACGGGCGCGGCTCGGCGTCGAAGCGCATCACCTGCTCCTCGGTCTCGGCGCCGAGCACGAAACGGTGCGGCGCGGACACCGCGCTGAGGGCATCGTCGAGCTCCGGGTCGACCAGCAGCACCGAGGAGCCGCTGTGCGACACGATGTAATCCACCTCGTCGGAACGGAGCCGGAAGTTCACCGGCACGCAGATGCGACCGCTGGCCGGGACCGCATGCAGCAGCTCAAGCAGCCGAGCGCAGTTGTGGCTGACCACGGCCACCCGCTCCCCCGCACCCACCCCGAGCGCGTCCAGGCCGGCCTGCCAGGCGCGGACCCTGCGGCCCAGCTCCCGGTAGGTTGACGCCGGTACCGGCGGGGCCGGTTGGACTGATTCGTCGATGACCGCGACAGACTGGGGGAACGCCGTCTCGCCGCGGGCAAGGAAGTCGGCGACAGTCAAGGGCACCCGCACGCTCTCCAGCGTATGGCCGGCCCCGACATGGAGGCATAACGGGGCAACGAGACGGTCGATAGCCCCCTTATGCCTCCATGTCGGGGCCAGGATGCTGGGTTACGGCGTGTTTAAGGCTTTGCCCTCGGGCCCCCCATGTGGGGGGCAGACGTAGAGTCGCGGTGTGGGGGGGCGCCTGCCTAGCCCTCTCCAACGGAGGAGCCAGTGACCCACGCAGCGGTGAGCGCCGACAGCTTCGGTACCCGGGGCACGTTGTCCGTCGGGACTGCCCGGTATGAGGTGTTCCGGTTGGCCGAGTTGGACCGGCGGCTTGGCACCCAGTGGCGTGCCCTGCCGTACAGCCTGAAGGTGCTGTTGGAGAACCTGTTGCGCTGGGAGTCAGACGCCGTCGGTGGGCACGTCACAGCCAAGAATATCGAGTCCCTCGCCTGCTGGGATGCGCGGGCGCAGTCCTCTGCTGAGATCCAGTTCACTCCCGCCCGGGTCATCATGCAGGACTTCACCGGGGTGCCGTGCCTGGTTGATCTCGCCACGATGCGCGAGGCGGTCACGGCTCTGGGCGGTGACCCGAGGGCGGTCACTCCGTTGGCTCCGGCCGAGCTGGTCATCGACCACTCCGTGATCGCCGACGTGTACGGCCGTCCGGACGCTTTCGAGCGCAATGTCGACCTGGAGTACCAGCGGAACCGGGAGCGCTACCAGTTCCTGCGCTGGGGGCAGGGTGCATTCGGTGAGTTGACGGTGGTCCCGCCGGGGACCGGGATCGTGCACCAGGTCAACATCGAACACCTGGCCCGCACCGTGATGATCCGCAACGGTCAGGCTTACCCGGACACCGTGGTAGGCACCGACAGCCACACCACGATGGTCAACGGGCTCGGCGTGCTGGGATGGGGCGTGGGCGGCATTGAGGCCGAGGCCGCCATGCTCGGTCAGCCGGTGTCGATGCTCATCCCGCAGGTGGTCGGCTGCAAGCTCACCGGGTCCATCCCGCCGGGGGCGACCGCCACCGATGTCGTGCTCACCCTGACGGAGATGCTTCGCCAGCACGGTGTGGTCGGGAAGTTCGTCGAGTTCTACGGTGCGGGTGTGGCGGCGTTGCCGCTGGCCAACCGGGCCACCATCGGCAACATGAGCCCCGAGTTCGGCTCCACCTGCGCGATCTTCCCCATCGACGAGGAGACGCTCCGCTATCTGCGGCTTACCGGCCGCCCCGCCGCGCAGGTCGCGCTGGTCGAGGCGTACGCCAAGGAGCAGGATCTCTGGCACGACCCACACCGGGAGACCAGCTACTCCGAGTACCTTGAGCTGGACCTGTCCACGGTGGTGCCCTCCATCGCGGGACCCAAGCGCCCCCAGGACCGGATCGCGCTGTCCGACGCCAAGACGGCGTTCCGCCAGGCCCTGGTCGGCTACACCGGTGTCGGCGACACCAAGGCACAGGGTCGGGCCAGCTCCCCGACACCGGTGCGGCTCGCCGAGCGCGTTGGGTATGAGATCGACCACGGCACCGTGGTGATCGCGTCGATCACCTCGTGCACCAACACGTCCAACCCCTCGGTGATGATCGGTGCGGCGCTACTGGCCCGCAACGCCGTCGAGGCC
>JBOHFY010000427.1:0-7002 GCA_050699895.1 Pseudonocardiaceae bacterium | reverse complement strand
GGTCTCGGCGTACTCCCGGGTCTGCAGCAGCCCGGGCACCAGCATCGCCCCGTAGCTGCGCAGCCGCTCGGCACGGGAATGCAGCCACACCAGGTCGATGTACCGGAGGCCGACCGTGCTGGTGTAGTCGTCCCACCAGCCCTTGCGCCACACGTCGTCGGAGAGCTGCAGCAGCCCGTCGCGGGTGCGCTCCGCGCAGACTCGGTAGAGGTCGAGCAGCGCCAGCACGTCGCCCCGGCGGATCGGGGTCTCGGCGGTCTCGAACCGGCTCACCATCGACGGGTCACGCTGCAGGTACTCACCCGCCTGGCGCAGCGTCATCCCGGTCGACTCGCGCAGCGCCCGCAGCTGCTGGCCCAACCACTGCGCCCGCAGCGTCAACCCCGGCTTCGTCTTCGGCAAAGCAACCACCCTCTCGACATCTGGCCAACACCAAACTTGTGAACATGAGTATCACATGGTTATCAAACTTGCAAAATTTGGCTAGATGGGAGAAGCTCTGCCGGGTTACCGAGCGCACCAGGCACTGAGAGGAGAGCCATCCGATGACTGAACACTGTCCGGGGCCCGAGCAGCAGGCCGATCCCGCGAGGGTTCTCCGCTGCGTCACGCTGCCCGAGATCCCGACCGTCTACGCCCTGTACCACCCCGTGGACGGGGTGACCGCCTGGGTGTTTGCGCTGCCCGACGAACTGGCCATCATCGTGCCGCTTGACGAGGACGACGAAGCGGAGGGAACCGGGCTGATCCGCACCGACCTGGACGGGGTGGTAAGCCGCTGGGCACCGCAGGATCACTCGGATCTGGTGCAGGTCACCACCTGAGGTAAAGCGCACCCCCTCGCGGAGCTCGTCTCCGCAGGCGAACCGATGCGGTTCGTTGCCGACACCTATGGGTTCTCGCTCGCTGAGGTCGAGCAGGCTGTGGCCTACGAGACCACCCGTCGACGTGCCGCCTGAACTGCCTGAGCCGCAGTCCTGGCCGCTCGAACAGATCCGCTTCTCCGTCGATGAGGACATCCTCGGTGTCGGTTACTCCCTCATGTGGCTGCGGCCCGACGCCGTGACGTGCGGGATCGAGCCGGTCGCCGCAGAGTTACCTCGCGGCATCCCCGACATCGACTGGATACCGAGGGTGGCCTCCTTCGGGTAGGTGGCGATCACCAAGAACAATAAGATAAGGCCGGCCCCAGCCCCGCTGTTACGCCGCAGGCCGGACCGGGGCGCTGGCGCCCAACCCGGCGCACCAGCCGCCGATGCGGTCTGCCCGTACCCGGGGGCTAGTCGCCTACGACGTGGCTGATGCCCGGTACTTCTTCGGCCGCGAGGCGCTCACCGAGCAGCTGCCGGGCGCGGGTATGTTGGTAGTGGTCGGGCCGTCGGGGTCGAGGAAGTCCTCGCTGCTGCGCGCTGGCCTGATCCCCCCGAGGGCGAGTGAGTTCCAGCTGGAATGCGCCGGTGCTGGATGCCCAAGTGCTGGACCGGGCGCCTTTCGACGTCCGCGATCCCGTCCTGCCTGGATTTCTCTGGCGGACGGTGGCCGCTCGGGCGGCATTGTCCACCGGTGACTTACTGACCGTGTGCAGCTTCCACGGCCGGCAGATGAGCTAAACACCGCTACTTCGTCGTACCTGCGGAATCTGGCCGGGTACGCACGCGGTGTGATCGACCCTACTGTTGCCGAGTTCAAGGGGAGCTGTCGGGCCCCGCCCGAACAGCGCTCACGTCGAACTCGGCGCACTGCGAGCACCCAAGACCCGCCCCGAAGGGAAGATCTTCACCGCTTGGCACGCGCTAAGCTCCGTGATCACCTATGGAACTCTAGGTAATTCGTTACTGTCGTTAAACTCGCCATTGACGTCATTCGATCAACGAACTCGACGCCGTGGAGGTGATCGACCTCGTGTTGAATCACCCTGGCCACATACCCAGAATACTGCTCCGTGACATCGGTACCACCCGCTGAGGTGTACTCGACGGCAATGGCCTCGGCTCGTGACACAAGGCCCACGAACCCTGGCACACTGAAGCAGCCCTCCCAGCCAGCCTCAGTCGTCCCGGACTTTCCCACAATCACCGGATTGATCATCTGTAGCAGTGGAGACGTCGGACGGTCGGGGAACACGTCGGTCTTCCTGACCTCGACAACGATCACCTTGACCGACACACCAATCTGCGGAGCGGCCAGACCAGCACCGTTCAACTCACGCAGCCGGCTCACCATGCGCGCGAGGAGCTCAGCGGCATCATCGACGTGGCCAACGGCTCGGGTCTCGGCTTTGAGCCGCGGATCGCCGATAGTGATGACATCGTCGCCGGCGACACCGGACATCCAGCCGCGGTCACTCTTGACGAGGTTCAACTACCGGTCTCCTTCATGACAGCCAGCCGCAGGCAGAGAGGACCGTTCAGGCCGCGCACCGCTGGATCCCGCGATGGGGGCGTACTTGCTCCGCACCCTGTCAACGTTCTGCTGTAAGGCCCGTCGGACCTGGTGATACTCGGCTAGATTAACAAGGCTGGACATCCCCAGTCGCTCGTCATGCCGCAGCAGCTGAACTGAGAGGAAACCGTCCTGCACCGCCTCGCGCAGGATTCGAATGGCTTCCTCAGCATCGCCCAACTCCGCCAGAACGTGGGCGAGCCGGTATTTGAGGTACCCGTTGTGCGACTCAGCCTCAGTTAGCCGTGTGACCTTCACGCGTGCTCGAGCCCAGTCGACCAGACATGCTGCGCAGCGGCCTCCTCACCACTAAGCCGGTGCAGATGGTCAGGCGCATGGCCTGGCGAAGCGCCTGGGTCTGCGCTCCGGTCCAGCACTGGACAGTGGTCATGGGGCACACCACGATCCTCTCGGTAGTAGACAGTCGCGCTGAGCACCGTACCGCACTAAAGCGTGTCTCGTAGATCACTGAAGTGAGGGGGCGCCCACGGCAGACTGATCCCACCAAGGTTCTCCGCTGCGTCACGCTGCCCGCCCCGAAGACGGGGCGTCTGAAGGACCTTTCCACTACCTTCTGAAAGACGTTGACTACCCACCGCACAACAAGGTAAGGGGTAGTCATGCAGGTGAGGCTTACCGTCGACGGGGACGATGCCCCGGCCGCGATGCGGTCGCTGGAGGCGTGGCTGGCAGGCCATGACGAGCTGCGCGGGCGGGTGCGGCCTGTGGTGGAAGCCCCGCAGCCGGGCGCGATGGGGTCGGTGGCCGAGGTGCTCATGGTTACCCTGGGGCAGGGTGGGGTGGCGACCGCCGTTGCCAGTGTGCTGATTTCGTGGATCCGCCGTCAGAGCGGGACGGTGTCGGTCCGCGCGACCCGGCCCGACGGCGCGGAGGTCACCGTCACCGCTGAGCATGTGCGGAGGTTGACCACCGAGGAGGTCCGCTCGGTGGTCGCCCAGCTGGAGGCGACGCTGGATAGCGCCGGTGCCGGGGAGTAGGCGCGGATGGGGGTGCTGACCGGCGCGGGGGTGCGCGTCCTGCTGGTCGGGACCGGTCAGAGCACGGCCGGTTCGGAGCTGCCAGGCCTGCCGACGGTGTCTACCACGATCACCGACCTGGCCACCACACTCGTGGGGCGCTGCGGGGCGCAACCCGAGCGGGTGCGCACGCTGCTCGACCCGGCCAGCCCCCTGGAATTTGGCCGGGAGCTGACCGCGGCGGCGGCACAAGCCGAGGATGTGCTGCTGGTCTGCTATGTGGGGCATGGCCTGCTTGACGCGCAGGGAGAGCTGTATCTGGCGACCCAGGCCACCGACCACCTGCGCGACGGGCTGGGCTACACGGCACTGCCGTATGCGGCGCTGCAGGCCGAGCTGGCCACCAGCCCGGCACGGTCGATCATTGTGCTGCTGGATTGTTGTTTCTCCGGGCGGGCGAGTGGCTCGCCCTACCCGGCCGATCTCGATGGTTTCGCGAGCACTCGCTCCCCTGGTGGCTATCTGCTGGCCTCGGCGGCCCCGGAGGAGGTGGCGCTGGCCCCGACCGGAGAGCGCTATACCGCGTTTACCGGTGAGCTGATCCGGCTGCTCCGCGACGGCGACCCCGCCGGCCCCCGCGAGTTGACTCTTGATCACCTCTACCGGTGTCTGGACCGGGTGTTGCCCGAACAGGGCCGGCCCCGGCCCCGCCGTTACGCCGCGGGCCGGACCGGGGAGCTGGCACTGTCACCCAACCCGGCGTACCAGCCGCCGGTGCGCGGCACACCCCAGGTGCCCGAACCAGCCTCCGACGCGGTCTGCCCCTACCGGGGCCTGGCCGCTTACGACGTGGCTGATGCCCGGTACTTCTTCGGCCGCGAGGCGCTCACCGGGCAGCTGGTGGCACGGCTGGCCGAGCAGCTGCCCGGCACGGGCATGTTGGTGGTGGTCGGCCCGTCGGGGTCGGGGAAGTCCTCGCTGCTGCGCGCTGGCCTGATCCCCGCCCTAGAGGCGGGCCTGCCCCACATCCCGGGGTCCCGGGCGTGGCCGCGGGTGCTGCTCACCCCCGGCGCCCACCCGATCACCACTCTGGCCAACCGGCTGGCCCCCGTGGCCGGCGAGGCGGCCGACACCCTGAACACCCGGTTGACCGCTGACCCGGCGGAGCTGAACGCGGTGGCCCAGGCGGTGGTGTCCCGCCACGCCCGAGGCGCGGATGCCACCGGCCGCCGCCTGATCCTGGTCGTCGACCAGTTCGAAGAACTCTTCACCAGCTGCGAGGACCCCGCCGAGCAGCGGGCGTTCCTCGACGCGCTGAGTAGCGCCGCCGCCTCGGCCGCGCTGGTGGTACTCGGCTTGCGGGCCGACTTCTACCCCCAGTGCGCGGCCGAACCTCAGCTGGTCAAGGCCCTGCAACACAGCCAGCTCATCGTCACCCCGATGAGTAGCGAGGAGCTGCGCGCCGCCATCGAGGGACCCGCCGCGCAAGCCGGCCTGGCGGTCGAACCCGAGCTCGTCACGCTGATGCTGCGTGACCTGCGGACCAACGAGGGTGAGCACACCAGCGGGTTACCGCTGCTGTCCCACGCTTTGCTGGCCACCTGGCGGCAACGCGACGGCGACCTGTTGACCCTGGCCGGTTATGCGGCCACCGGCGGCATCTGGCAGGCCGTCACCCGCACCGCCGAAGACCTCTACACCCGGCTGAGCGCCGCCGAGCGGGACACCGCCCAGCTGGTGCTGCTGCGCATGGTGCACTTTGGCGATGGTGGCACCGAGGACACCCGCCGTCGGGTCCGCCTGGCCGACCTGCCCGACACCCAGGCCACCGACCGAGTCTTGACCGCCTTCGCCGACGCCCGGCTGATCACTCTGAGCCGGGACACCGCCGAGATCACCCACGAAGCCCTACTGCGCGCCTGGCCCCGGCTGCGGCAGTGGATCGACACCGACCGGACCGGCAACCTGACTCGCCAGCAACTCGAAGACGCCGCCGCCGGGTGGGACCGGGACGGTCGCGATCCCGCTGGGCTGTACCGGGGAGGCCGCCTGGACACGGCCCGCACCTGGGCCCTCTCCACGCCGAGCGAGGGCGACCTGAGCCCCGCCGCGTCCGCATTCCTGGCCGCGTCCACCCACCAGGAACGCCGCGCCACCAGGCTGCGCCGCGCTGTCGTCGTCGTGCTGTCCGTACTGGCGCTGGTCACCTCGGGGGCCGCGGCCGTCGCACTCCGACAAACCGGCACCGCGCACAGTGAACGTGACACCGCGATCGTCAGCCAGCTCACCCGCGAGGCGGACCGGTTGCGCGGCACTGACGTCTCCCTTGCCGCTCAACTCGACCTCACCGCCTACCGCATCCGACCGAATCCGGACCTCTACACGGCCCTGGTCACCGCGGGGAACACCACGTTGTCCACCCCGCTGGCCGGCCATACCAACGCCGTCAACGCGGTGGCGTTCAGTCCGGATGGGCGCACCCTGGCCACCGGCAGCCACGACCGGACCGTTCGGTTGTGGAACGTGACCGACCCGACCCACCCCACACCCCTGGGCCCACCCCTGACCGGCCACCCCCACTCCGTCGAGGCGGTGGTGTTCAGTCCGGATGGGCGCATCCTGGCCACCGGCAGCGCCGACCACACCGCGCGGTTATGGAATGTCACCGACCCGGCCCACCCCACACCACTAGGTCAACCTCTGACCGGGCACACCAACCCCGTCCGCTCGGTGGCGTTCAGCCCGGATGGGCGCACCCTGGCCACCGGCAGCCTCGACCGGACCGCGCGGTTATGGAATGTGACCGACCCGGCCCGCCCTACCCCGCTGGGTCAACCCCTGACCGGCCACACCAGCCGGGTCCAGACCGTGGCGTTCAGCCCGGATGGGCGCACCCTGGCCAGCGGCAGCGCTGACCACACAATTCGGTTGTGGAATGTGACCGATCCGGCCCGCCCTACTTCGCTGGGTCAACCCCTGATCGGCCATACCAGCCCGGTCCGCGCGGTGGCGTTCAGTTCTGATGGGCACACCCTGGCCACCGCCAGCCGCGACCAGACCATTCGACTGTGGAACGTGACCGACCCGACCCACCCCACACCACTGGGCCCGCCCCTGACCGGGCATGCCAGCTTCGTCTACGCGGTGGCGTTCAGTCCGGATGGGCGCACCCTGGCCACCGGCAGCTACGACCACACAGCCCGATTGTGGAACATTCCCTCTGCGTTCATGACCGGCCACACCCTACCGGTCAATGCGGTGGCGTTCAGCGGTGATAGGCGCACTCTGGCCACCGGCAGCAACGACCGGACCGTGCGGTTGTGGAACGTGACCGACCCGGCTCACCCCGAGCCGCTGGGTCAACCTCTGACCGGCCACACCAACTCCGTCCGCGCGGTGGTGTTCAGTCCGGATGGGCACACCCTGGCCACCGGCAGCCACGACCAGACCGTCCGATTGTGGAACGTGACCGACCCAGCCCACCCCACGCCACTGGGCGCACCTCTGACCGGCCACACCAGCTACGTCAACGCGGTGGCGTTCAGCCCTGATGGGCACACCCTCGCCAGCGGCAGCGGCGACC
>JBOHFY010000426.1:0-5415 GCA_050699895.1 Pseudonocardiaceae bacterium | reverse complement strand
TCGTCGACGAATCGCATACCGCTCACTGCCTTTCGTCAATCCGTGACTCGAGCAGAGCGGCGATCTCGTCATCGTAAGCCTGCCCGATACTTATCAGGAAGTCCATCGCCGCCTTGGCTTCCTGCTCGTCGATCTTGGATAACGCGAAACCGACGTGAATCAGAATCCAGTCACCGGGAACGGGCGGGTCATCGGTCAACAGACCGATATTGATCGCGCGCTTGACCCCGCAGACGTCGACCCTGGCTAGATCGGGCTGGTCGGGCAGGATCTCGATCACTTCGCCCGGGATGCCGAGGCACATGGGCTGTTACCTCCGTGGTGGGAGTCGGGTTACATCTCGCTCATCTGCTTGTAGCGAGCCACGTCCTTAGATACCTGTACCGCTACGGTAGCCAGGCCGATCGCTGACCCCCAGAAGATCAGTCGACGCAGCAGTCGGAACATCCCTGTCACTTCCTTCCTTGTCGGTGAGCAGATCCATGACCACGCCGACAGCCCTGTCGACGGCCGCGGCGACGGTCGTGGACAACCCGATACACTCCTCGGTGCTGGCCGGCTCACAGCCGACCAGCAGAGTGTGTCCCGCGCTGCCGCCGAGGTTGTCCAGCAGCGCGAGGACCGCGTCGGGAGTCATCCCGTGCGCGTCGACAGCTGAGGTATCGATGCCCGGCACGTCGCCGGAGCCGATCTCGAGCACGTAAATCGTTCCCGGCTCGCCGCCGCGTGCCACGGCGTCGAGCAGGATCGTGGTGTCCGGGGCCATCTCAAGCAGATCGTAGGCCAGGTGCATCCCGCGGATCCCGTAATCAGTGACCCGCACGCCCTCGGGCAGCGTCTCGGCGGTGAGCCGGCGCGCCAGCTCGACACCGAACGCGTCGTCGCCGAGGAAGATGTTGCCGATACCGGCCACCATCGTCGTCATGACTGTGTTCCTGATGGGGCTCCGAGCGGCGCGAGCTCGTCGGGGGAGAAGTAGCGGAACCGGCCGTGCGCGGCCGAGATTTCCGCACCCGGGTCATCGTCGAGAGTGACCGCGACGTGGGTGTTGCCATCGACGTCGAGCAACACCGCGGCGACGGTGGCGGTGCGCCCGGACAGGAACATGTCCTGGGCGTCGGTCCGGCGCAGCCCCGGCGTGAGCAACACTTTGCTGCCCTTGGCCACCTCGACTCCGGAGATGAGCACGCTATCGGTGTCCGGGTCCACTGAGGCATCCGCGCCAGGATCCCACCACGGCGTTCCGGGGGTAGTGATCGTCTCGATCGGGTCCGGTTCCCGGCGAACGCCGGGCGTCTCACCGAGATACCGGATGGCGCCGTGCAGCTTGTCGAGCATCTCGGGGGGCATCGAGTCGATGCGGTCCATCAGCTTGCGGGCACGCTCGTCAGTGGCCCGAACCTCGGCCTTCTCCTCATCGGTGAGTGTCATCGTGCGCAGCGTGAGAATCTCATCGATCTCGGTGCCATCGAACAGATCGCCAGGACTCTCCGGCGCGATCGCCGGGTAGTCATAGAGGATGATCGGTGAGATCAGGATCACGTCGCGACGCCCCACCTCGCCGACCATCACCGGCCAGGTGCGTTCGTTACGGCAGCCCGCCACGGCGAGTTTGGCCCACTCCGGCGGGTCGATCAACGAAATGAATTCCCCCTCGGTGACTGCCAGCACGGTGTGCGCGGCGATCAGCGAGTGCCGCAGCGCCAGGTGCCGGGGGGCCTCCGGATCTTCCCACGGCGCGGTGTTGACGACCTCCACGGTGAGCTGCGCGATGCCGTACGGGCCCTCCAGCCGTCGCGCGGACACCCGGACTTCGCCGGCCAGCGGCCAGCGCTGCCGAGTGACGCCATCGGTGGTCTCGGTGCCGCCGGGCACGATAACCGGAACTACCTGGGGGGCGTGCAGTAGCTCGCACACTGGTAGCACCGAGTCGATCTCGTGCTCGACCGCTTCGTCGAACTCGGGCACCGGCCCATCCCCGCCGCTGCGGTGCTGCAGCTGCAGGAACCGCAGCCGGATGTGCAGGACCGGGTCAGCGCCGGGCTCCAGCAGGCACTCGGTGTGCGAGGTGGCATGCTCACCGTGCCCAGCGGCGGCGTAGGCGGGAGGGACCAGCACTCCCCACTGCCAGCGGACCTGGTTCTTAGCCGCCGACGCCCGGTAGGGGTAGAGCAGGTAACCCTCGTAGAGGACGGCGTCGGCCACCCCCCGCGCGATGTCCATCGGAGCCGTCATGATCCCCCCTCCGCTGTGCTTTCCCGAGTGCCAGCGCGTTCGCGGGCCGCGTCCAGCACGGCGATGATGGCGTCGTCCCAGGTCGGCAGGGCCCGGGCGGCCCGGAAGTCAGCCAGGGCATTGATGGTGTCACGGCGCAGCCGCAGCCACCCACTGCCGGGGAAGTGAATGTCCATCATCTCGCGCCAGATCTCGACCGGCATCCGGTAGTGGCACTCAGCGTGCCAGGGCACCTGCTCGATCCACAGACTCTTCTCGCCGTCGCCGAACACGGTCCCACTGAACAGCAGGATGAACGGGATCTCCCCATCCTCCAGGCCGTGGAAGTACCGGCCTGCCGCGACTTCCATGTCGTAGCTGCACGGCACGGACACGTTGACCTCAATGCTGCCGGTGAAGCTGGCGACCACCGTCGAGGTGTTAGCGAACTGGAACGGCTTGAGCGTGTCGCCCCAGCGCCCGCGCTCACCGAATAGCTCCAGCAACCGCTCGGCCTCCTGCTCACCGTACCCGCGGCGTTGCGGTTCGATCCTGATCTGACAGCGCAGTGCGATGGCGCGCACTCGCTGCTCGGCAGCCCCGTTGACCCGCAGCCGGAACAACAGCGTCGGCGCCGCAGCGTAGCGCTCGGGCTGCACGTCGAGGCAGGTGAAAGATAACTCAGCCATCTGCGGGCTCCATCCCGGGCGTCACGAGTTCGCTGCGTTCCCGTAGATCGTCGAAGAACTTGTGAATCGCCGTCCAGGCCTCCTCGCCGCCGTCGAAGCCCTTCCAGTGCATGCGGACCAGACCGACCAGCTGGTAGCAGGCGTCGATCGGGATCGCGAAGCACTCGAACCCGGCCTCGCCCTTGTGCACCAGCAACCCCTCGACATCGGGGAGCAGGTCAGCCAGTGTCGGGGTCGCGGCGAGCAGATCCGTCCAGGCATCCAGCGACAGCAGCGATTCGGTCGCCCCTGCCGGACTGGGGTAGAAGGCGACAGTCTGCCCGAGCTCGCTGTTGGTGAAGAAGAACGCCATCGCCACCGGGATCCCGATCGAGTCCCAGGTTGCCGCGGCGAGGGGCACGTCGGCGGCGTACCGGTAGCGTTCGGGAACCGCCCGATACCGCCCACCACCTGCGCCCTCCTTGGTGAACAGCAGGGCGCAGGGGCGGCAAGTACACATCAGACCGCGGCCTTCGACGTCGACCACGTGCCCATGCCACTCCGCGATCGGCTCGGCGCACATCTCGCAACGCTCGATCTGCTCGGCTGGAGGCGGTGGGGGAGCGGCGCCTGCTACGAAGCGCCGCAGCCCCCCCTTCACGACACCGCCTGAGCGGGGACCGCGATCCGGACCCCGCCGTTCTCGGCCAGCAGCGGTAACGGGTCGAGGTGCGCTGCGCCCCTGGATGGGGCCGCCTCGCCGCGCGCGCCCATTCCACGACCAGCCCGGATCACGTCGAAACGCTGCGCGCAGCCGGGGCAGGCCAACAAGGCCCCCTCCAGCTCCGCGCCGGTCAGCCCGGAGCTGCAGACCGGACAGCGGTCGGCGTAGGCGTACAGGCTCCCTGCCACGTTGCACACCACCGCGGCGATGTCGGCGACCAGCATGGGAACCACCTGACCCTGACGGAGATCGTTAATCCCGTCGACCTCTACCCAGGTCGCAGCCGGTCCGTCCGGCTGCTTACTCACCTGGAGCAACGGGAGCATGGTGGCCCCTTCGGGCACCGCTCCCGCGGTGAGCGGCGACGCCGGATCGGGCGCCACCCCCTCCACCTCCACCTTGGTGACCTCCGGAGCGACGTCCTCAATCCCCTTCTCAATGGCCATCTTCACCGTGAGCGCGGAGGACGGGCAGCCGTCGCAGCTGCCCGCCAACTTCAACCGCACGGTGCCATCAGGGTCCAACCCGAGGTACTCGACGTCGCCGGCATGCGAGCCGAGGTAAGGCCGGACCCGTTCCAGCGCGGCGAGGACGCGTTCCTCGGTGGTCTGCGGGTGCAGGTCGTGCAGCACCAGCAGGCCCGCCACCATCTTGTCAGCGAGCAGCGGAGTGACGGCTTGCTCGTCGAGCAACTCCATGATTCGGGCCAGGCCCGCACCATAGAACTCGACGAGCAAGCCGACCAGCTCCTCGGCTCGCCCGGCGGTCGCGGAGTCGGAGGTCGAGGCGAACTCCGCGAGCAGCGCCTCGACCCGTGCTCCGACCGCCTGGATATCCGGTGTGTTACTAGTGGGCACGGCTCAGCCGCCAGTCGTGCTGAACGCGTGTGGCGTGTGCAGTCGTTGCAATTCCTTGCCTTCTCCCAGGTACATGTGCACACCACAGGGCAAGCACGGGTCGAAGCTGCGTACCGCCCGCATGATGTCGATACCCTTGAAGCTCGCCGGTGGGTTCTCCTCGAAGATCGGCGTGTTCTGCACGGCGTCCTCGTAGGGGCCCGGCGTTCCGTAGATATCGCGGACACTGCCGTTCCACGGGGTGGGCGGGTACGGGTGGTAGTTGGCGATCTTCCCGTTCTGGATCACCATGTGGTGCGACAGCACGCCCCGGACCGCCTCGGTCCAGCCACAGCTGATCGCTTCCTTGGGCACCTTGAACGGTGACCAGGTGGCAGTGCGGCCAGCGCGCACCTCGGCCAGGGCCTTCTCCACGAAATGCAGCCCAAGCGCGGCGGAGTAGGCCTGGAAGTAGGTCCGGGCCCGGTTGCGCTCGATCGCGTTGGACAGCGGCTTGCCAGCCTTGTCGTACGGGATGTGCCATTCGAACGTGACCGGAGGCTTCGTCCTCGTCCTGGGCAGGTTGATGATGACGCTCTTGCCGGTGGCCTTGACGGTGCCGGTGTCCACCAACCCGGACAGCGCCGTCGGCCACAACCGGGCGAGCGGACCGCCGCCGGTGTCGAGCGCGAGGTGGTCCTTGCCGTCGAACCACCGAGGCGACATCGTCCAGCTGTAGGCACCGGCGAAGTCGCGCTTGGCCGGCCGCGGGATGGTGTGCTGGTTCCAGGGGTGCCTCCGGTCGACCGGGTTGCCCAGCGGGTCCTTGTCGACGAAGATCTCCTGGCCGTCCCAGTCCTCGTAGAACGAGGAACCGAGCAGGATTCGCAACCAGAGGTTGATCTTCACCAGGTCATTGGTGACCAGCTTGCCGTCCACCACCACACCAGGGGTGACGAACATCTTCCGGCCC
>JBOHFY010000425.1:0-9175 GCA_050699895.1 Pseudonocardiaceae bacterium | reverse complement strand
CTGGGCCCGCTGTCCCTGCAACCCTCTGAGCCCGCGAAGCTCGCGCTGGCTCTGTGGGGCGCGCACGTGTTGATCACAAAACGCGCGTTGCCGCGCCAGTGGCGGCACCTGCTGGTCCCGCTGGTCCCGATGGCTGTCACGATCTTCGCGCTGGTGATGCTGCAGCCCGATCTGGGCACCACGATCACGCTGGCCGTCGTGCTGCTCGCGCTGCTCTGGGTCGGTGGTGCGCCTGGCGAGCTGTTCGGCGCGATCGCGATCGCCGCCGTCGCCGGGGCGGTCGCGATGGCCGCCGTCGCTGGCTACCGGTCGGCCAGGATCGCGTCTTTTCTGCACCCGGGCGCCGACCCGCAAGGCGCTGCTTACCAGGCCCGCCAGGCGATGTTCTCGCTGGCCGACGGTGGCTGGTGGGGGGTGGGCTTGGGGCAGGGCAGCGCTAAATGGGACTACCTGCCCAACGCGTACAACGACTTCATCTTCGCGATCATTGGGGAGGAACTGGGCTTTCTGGGCTGCCTGGTGGTGCTGCTGCTGTTCGGCACGCTGGCCTATGTGGGGATCCGGATCGCCGCGCGCAGCACCGATCCGTGGATCAAGCTGGTCGCCGCCACCGTGACCACGTGGCTGGTCGGTCAGGCCGCGATCAACATCGGGTACGTGATCGGCTTGCTGCCGGTTACCGGGATCCCGTTGCCGCTGATCTCCTCGGGGGGCACCTCCATCGCGCTGACGATGCTGGCCTTCGGGCTGCTGGCCAACTTCGCCCGGCACGAACCGCAGGCGGTGTCCGCGCTGCGCCACGAGTTCACCAGCTCCGGTCGCCCGGGTGTCCTCACCCGGCTGCTGCGGCTGCGCCCGCCGGTGCCCTACCTTCCCGCGTCGCGACCCCGTGCCGGAGGGTGGCCGATCCCGTCCGGTCATGGTAATCGAGGCAGGCGATGACAACGGGGGGACTGCGGGTACCACCAGCGCTGCCGCCGTGGCTGGCCCGCACCCACTTGATCGGGATCGGCGGCGCCGGGATGAGCGGGGTCGCTCGGATCGTCCTGGCCCGCGGTGGCGCGGTCTCCGGGTCGGACGCCAAGGATTCCCACGCGCTGCTCGCGTTGCGGGCGTGGGGCGCCACGGTGGCTGTGGGGCACGCCGCAGCGAACCTCGGCCAGCTCGGCGCTGACCCCACGGTGGTCATCAGCACCGCGGCGGTGCACCAGACTGATCCGCGCAACCCGGAGCTCCTCGAGGCCGCCCGGCGTGGCATCCCCGTGGTCCACCGCTCCGCGGCGCTGGCGGCCCTGATGACCGGCTACCGGGTCGCCTGCATCACCGGTACCGCCGGCAAGACCTCCACCACGGCGATGCTCACCGTCGCGTTGCGCCACTGTGGCGCCGACCCGTCCTGTCTCATCGGTGGCGACCTCACCACCTCGGGGTCTGGTGCCCACCACGGCAGCGGCGAGGTCTTCGTGGCCGAGGCCGACGAGAGTGACGGCACCTTCCTGGCCTACTCGCCCGACCTTGCCGTGATCACCAATGTCGAGGCCGACCACCTAGACCACCACGGTACCGTCGAGGCCTACACCGCCAGCTTCGACGCTTTCGTGGCCCGGCTGGCCCCAGGCGGGCTCTTGATCGCCAACGCCGACGACCCCGGTTCGGCCGCGCTGGCGGACCGGGCCGCCGCTGATGGGGTGCGGGTGCGCCGCTACGGCAGGCTCGCCACAGCGGTGGCCGACGCCCGGCTAGGGGAGTATACCCCCGAGGGCGGGCGCGGTGTCGCCGCCGTGACGCTGACCGGGCCGGATGGGGTGGTGCACCGGGTTGCGCTCACGGTAGCGGTACCCGGGGAGCACATGGTGAGCAACGCCGTCGCGGCCCTGTTGGCCGGTCTGGAGCTCGGGGCGCCGCTGCCCGGTCTGCTGGCGGGGCTGGCCGGGTTCGGGGGAGTTCGCCGCCGGTTCGAGTTCACGGGGCAGGCGGCCGGCGCGCGGGTCTATGACGACTACGCCCACCACCCGACGAAGGTGACCGCCGCGCTGCGGGGTGCCCGGCAGCTGGTGGGGGAGGGGCGGTTAGTGGTGGCTTTCCAGCCGCACCTGTACTCCCGCACCCGGGACTTCGCCGCCGAGTTCGCTACGGCGCTGGCGCTGGCCGACGTGGTGCTGCTGCTGGACGTCTACGGGGCCCGGGAGGAGCCGTTGCCCGGCGTCACCGGAGAGCTGATCGCGCACGCGGTGCCGTTGCCGGCGGACTGTGTGCACTACGAGCCCCGCTGGGCCGAGGTGCCCGCGCGGCTGGCTGCCCTGGTCCGGCCCGGTGACGTCGTGGTCACGATGGGAGCCGGGGACGTCACCGCGCTCGGCCCGAAGCTACTCGCCGAGCTGGAGCGTCGCCCCCTTGATGGGGCAGACTCTGTCACCCGGCTTGCTGGAGCAGGCCCTGCGGCCCGGGTAGCGGGACAGTGGTGAGAGCCGGTGGGCTGGGAGCTTCGCGTGCTCGACCGGCGACGCGGCACGCCGCCACATCCCGCGCGCCGCGGCGCGCGGCTGAGCCTGCCGCTGCCCCGCCTGCCGCGGCGCAGCCGTTCGGGCCGGCCCGAACCTGGTGGCCCTGGCTGGCCGCCGGGATGGCGATGCTGACCCTGGCCGGTGGTGTGGCATGGGTGCTGCTGGGTAGTTCGCTGTTCGATGCCCGCTCCGTGCGGGTGGTGGGCACCAGAGAGCTTCCCGCTGACGTGGTGCGGGCGGTAGCGGCTGTGCGGCTGGGCACGCCGATGATGCGGCTGGACACTAAGGCGATCCAGACCCGGGTAGCCGCGCTGCCGCGAGTGGCGAGCGTCCAGGTGCGATGCGGTGTGGATGGCACGGTACGGATCGAAGTCACCGAGCGCACCCCGGTCGCGGTCGTGCGTCGTGGCGACGGCGTGCACCTGGTGGACGCCACGGGAACCGACTACGCGGCGATGCCCGTCGGACCGCCTGGGCTGCCGGAGCTGCGGGTGGCTCGACTCGGGCCCCGGGACGCCGCGACGGTGGCTGCGCTCACGGTACTGACGGAGCTGCCCGCGTGGCTGCGGGTCCAGGTTCGCTCGATAGCCACGGAGTCTCCCGCCGCCATCGTGCTGCGACTGGGCCCAGGGGGATTGGGCCCAGGGGGATTGGGCCCAGGGCGGGCAGGCGATGCGCGGGAGGTGCGTTGGGGCGGCGTGGAAGAGGGCGACCGCAAGGCGGCGGTGCTCGGCCCGCTACTCACCCAACCCGGCAAGCTCTACGACGTCTCCAGTCCCGACCTCCCGACGATCGCCTGAGACGCGCGACCGAACAACGCGCTCGCAGCGCTCCCGAAACTCCAACAACCCCGAAACTCAACAACAGAGCGCGTCCTGGTGCTCGGGGCTGTCCTGATGGTAAGCGACTTGCTCAGTCGAGTCGACCGCGCAGACGGCGTCATCGGTCACGTGGATTGGGTTGCGGGCGAACTTAACGACCCGGTGCACCCGGGTGCTGAGGCTGTCTTGGGCGGCGGCGAAGCGGTCGGGACGGATCTGGCAGTGCAGCACGGGCTCGCTGGTCTCGGCGGCGGGGGTGGTGGGTCGCACTGTCTACCAGGGCCCGAGGTACTGTGCTCGGCGAACATCCGGCTCATCAGGTCGACCGGGTTGCTCACCATCACCACCGGGCCAGGGAAGCCGTGGAGCTGGTGGGCGAGGTTGGCGGCCAACGGCGCATTGGGTAGCAGGCCGCCCCGCCGGTCTTGGGTGTGGTTGGTGAATCGGGCCCGGACACACACGATGAGCAGCGCCGTATCGCGGAGGTCACGTGGGTGCTCGACAACGTCGATTGTGATCGGGACGTGCTGGGTGGCGGCCAAGTCCGTGGCGTCGGTAGCCAGAGTGGTGCTCTCCACCAGTCGGCGGCTGTGTACCAGGACGGTGGAGACGAGACCAGTGGTGACTACCGCGGCAGTCACGGCGCGCCCGACCCTGCCAGCCCCGATAACCCCGAGAGTGGCCGGATACGGACGTGAGTTCACCGGCTCTGTCCGCAGGCGAGCTCATGGCAGCCTTGCAGGGCGACAGACCAGGCGTGTGCGGGTTTGGCGATGAGATGTGCCGCGACGTCGGTGGCCAGCAGCAGCAGTGCGCGGGCCCGGGCGGCTGCGGCCAGCAGCATCGGCGGCAGCGGCAAGGGCACCTGCGGCGGTAGGGACAGCCCGGTAGCCAGGTAATTCGACCAGTCGGCCAGCCACAAGGCCAGCAATCGCCGCAGCATGTGCATGTCATTCGGTGAGTCGCGGCTCAGGAATTCAGTAACCAGCTGGTCCAGGGCGTCGAGGATGGTGCTGGCCCGATCCGCCGGTGGTTGTGTAGTGACGAGTAGCAGCGCGGTGCGCGACACCAGTTTGGCGAGCTCGGCAGCCGGGTCAGCGCGTTGCAGACCGGGGTCGACCCAGGTTTGCCACCCGGCTGGCTCAAGAAGAATGTGCTCGGGTTCGAGGTCGCCGTAGATCACCACCGGTGAAGCGGTGGAGCAGAGCAGCACCGACAGCACGCTGCGCAACCTGTTCAGCGAGTTCTGGATCTCGCGACGTTCCGCAGGGCCGGCCCATCCATCACCAAGCGCGGTCAGGTAATCGTGGGCACGGCGCGGGCTGAGAAACGTGCGGGCATAGGTTCCTGCGATAGAACTGTGCGGGCTGCTCAACATGACGGTGCCGAGTGCAGGGTTTCCGATATCACATGCGCATTGCAGGCGCCTCGCGGTGTCGGCCACATGGGTGAGCAGTTTTCCAGGGTGCTGGCTGCCGCTGAGCAGTTCGGTCGACAAGCTGGGTGCCGCAACCGCGACCGTGATGAGCACCCCGGCCTCGTAAGTGATGATCTGCGGGACCCGCAGCGGCAGTGCGCTACGACGAGCAGTGGTGGCCAGTGCTCTCAGCTGCGTGTGTTCCCGGGCCAGCAGCCCCTGGGGATCGGCCACGTACTCCCGCTGGCTGGTCTCCACCTCCGGCCACGTTCCACGCAGGCCCCGCACCACCGACACCAGGGACGTCCCGAGCAGCGAGTACTTCGCCACGAATGACTGCCCACCGACCCGCAGCAAGGTGACGTAGTTCGTGACCGAGGGAAGCTGCGGGCCGACTTGCACGCTCTCACCCGCCCACAGCCGCGTAGCCACCGTCTCCACAGCGGCTTTCGCATAGTCCAGCACCCTGCCAGGAGGTACGGCCACGTCCATGACGGAGGCGGTGGTGATCGGCAGGCGGGTCACCGGGTTTCCAGGTAGCTGTCGGGGAGCCGACTCATCGTGGTAGGTGCTTAAGCCATCCCTCGGAGTCATGGTGCTGACCCTATGGGCACCTCCAGACACCAAACCCAACAAAATCTTGGGGTAGGTTCCGCACTAGGCTCGTCGCTATGCGGTTGACCGTTGAGGCGACTGTCGGTGAGCGGGTGGCGTTCTACCGGCGGCGCAAGGGCATCACCCAGGAAGTGCTGGCTGGGCTGCTGGGGCGCACTGTGGAGTGGCTTTCCCAGTTCGAGCGGGGTGCCAGAGAGCTGGACCGGCTGTCCACCATCGTCGCCATCGCCGGCGTCCTGGGCATCGATCCGGTCAAGCTCCTGCCTGCCGCGTTCACCACCCTGCGCCGGGAGTCGCGTGATGCGGTGATCGGTACCGCGCCGGACTCTGTTGTCGCGATTAAGGCCGCGATGTTCCGCTACAACGGGTCGGCCCGAGTGCTCGGCGTGCCCGAGCGACCGCCGGTCGGACCCGCTGAGTTGGCGGTGCGGATCAACGAGGCGTTCGTCTGCCAGCAGACCGAGCGCTGGTCACAGCTTGGTCCGTTGCTCCCCGATCTGATCGCCGACGCTTGGCAGGCCGCGCATACCAGCACCGGCGAACCGCAATGCCGCGCGTTCGGGCAGCTCTCCCTGGTCTGGCGAGTCACCTCCAAGATGCTGGACCGGATCGGCGGGAAAAACCTGCCGTGGGTCGCCGTGGAACGCGCCATGGCTGCCGCCGAGCGCAGCGAGGACGATCTGCTGATCGCCGGGTCCTCCGTGAGACTGGCGGGGGTACTACGACACAACGGGCTCCTCCAGGAATCCATTGATGTGCCGGTCGCGACCGCCGACGCGCTCCGACCCCGGCTGGCTCAGTCCCCACAGCACGCGTCGATGTATGGAGCGTCGATGCTCGTGAGTGCGGTGGGCGCGGCCAGTGTGAGTGACCACGGGGCGGTACGCGATTATCTCCGGGAGTGTGACCGGGCCGCGCAGCTTACCGGCGACCGCAATGATTTCTGGACCGCGTTCGGGCCCACGAATGTGGCGATTCACCGGGTGTGGTTGGCCACCGAGATGGGCGATCCCATTGACGCCCTCCGCCAGGCCGCGCAGGTGGACGCCGCCGCACTGCCTCCTGAGCTGGCCGAGCGCCGCGCCTCGCACCTGATCACCGTCGCCTGGTCGCACTATCTGCGCAGACACGATGACGACGCGCTCAGCGCGCTGAGCGCCGCTAGGGCGGTTGCGCCTGAGCAGCTGATGTTCACTCACCGTGTCCATGACATGGTGCGGCAGATGCTGCGCCGCGACCGTCGCGACCGACGTGGGCTCCGCGAGCTGTCCGAGTTCATCGGAGTGTAGTAGCGTCGCCCGCGATCGATCGGGCTGGCTGAGTATCGTCTGTTGACGCGAGTGCCGCTCTCGATGGAACGGGTTCAGGTTTCGAATCCCGCCTCTTCCGAACCTTGGGTGCCGGATAGTCACGCGCTAACCATTCCCGCTGCCTCCGCGGGGCACGCCGTTCTTGGTGCCCCCGCCGTCCGTTCGGTTCCTGTCCACCGCCGGTGGCTTGGTTAGGACAAAGCGGAAGAACCGTGAGGGCTTGAGTACCGATGTGGGCCCTTTGCGGTTGGCCAGTGCGGCGATGCGAGGATTGCGCGGGATCTCCCGGGCGGACTGCGCGGTCATCGGGCCGTTGCCCCGCGGGGCGTCCGGCCTCGGCGGTCGGTGGCCGCCTGCTCGCACACCCCGGGTCTGACCGGGCCGCCGCTTGGGGGCCGGCAGGCGGTGTGCCCACCGCCGGGCATGGTCGCCATCCGGAACCAATTGGCTGTTCACGGGTGCCTGCCGGGCGCCATTCGGAACCGTATGGCGATCTCACCTCGACCTCAACCAGGTGGCCGGGCGGCTGGTTGAGGTCGAGGTGAGATCACGAGAGGGCCTAGCTCGCCGTGGTCGTGACCTCAGGAAGCCTCGCCCAGAGTGCGTGCTCGCCATCTACAATTACTTGTATGACGCAATCAACTGGTGTGGTCCGCGTAACCGCCGTGGTGGAGTCGACCAGGCTGGCCGCCCGGGAAGGACCCTGCTCATGACTACCACTGCGGCGCCGCCGCAGCCGCACGGCGTGCCGGGACCCGCATCCGGGGTGTTCACCCACCAGCAGATTCTGACGATCTTCGTCGGACTGATGCTGGGGATCCTGCTGGCGGCGCTGGATCAGACGATCGTGTCCACGGCGATCCGTACCATCGCCGATGACCTGCACGGATTGAACCTGCAGGCCTGGGCGACCACCGCCTACCTGATCACCTCGACGATCTCCACCCCGCTGTATGGCAAGCTGTCCGACATCTACGGGCGCAAGCCCTTCTTCCTCGCCGCTATCTCGATCTTCATCGCCGGGTCGGTGTTGTGCACGATCTCCCTGTCGATGTATGAGCTGGCCGCTTTCCGCGCCGTGCAGGGGCTGGGTGCCGGCGGGTTGATGTCGCTGGCGCTCGCGATCATCGGTGACATCGTGCCGCCGCGAGAGCGGGTCCGTTATCAGGGTTACATCCTGGCCGTGTTCGGCAGCGCGAGCGTGATCGGCCCACTGGTGGGCGGTGCGTTCGCGGGGGCCCACTTGATCCTGGGGATCGCCGGATGGCGGTGGGTGTTCTTGGTCAACGTCCCGGTCGCCGCAGCCGCGCTGTTCGTCGTGGCCAGGGTGCTCAACATCCCGCACACCCGCCGCGAGCACCGCATCGACTGGCTCGGAACGGTGGCATTGATCGTCGCGGTGGTACCCGTTCTCCTGGTGGCCGAGCAGGGCCAGGGCTGGGGCTGGGAGTCAACCCGAGCGATCGTCTGTTACGTGATCGCCGCGGCCGGCCTCATCGGGTTTCTCATGGCCGAGCGATGGATTGGCGACGATGCGTTGATCCCGCTAGGACTGTTCCGCAACGGCGTGTTCAGTGTGACGTCGGCTGCGGGCCTGGTCATCGGTACGGGCATGTTCGGTGGACTCGTGCTCATGCCGCAGTACTTGCAGATCGTCAAAGGAGCCTCGCCCACCACGTCTGGACTGTTGCTGCTGCCACTGATGGCCGGGATCATTGTTGGTTCGTTGGTGTCCGGGCAGCTCATCCGCCGCACCGGCCGGTATAAGGTCTTCCCCGTGCTGGGCACGGCGTCGATGGCCGCCGCGCTGCTGCTGCTGAACCTCCGTCTGGGGGTCGATACCTCTCTGGGGGAGGTCGACGTCTACATGGGGCTGTTTGGCCTCGGGCTGGGCGGCTGCCTGCAGATACTGGTCATGGCGGCGCAGAACGCGGTGCCCGCTCGGGACATGGGGGTGGCGACCGCCTCGGCCACATTCTTTCGGCAGATGGGTGGCGCCTTGGGCGTCGCGGTGTTCCTGTCGATCCTGTTCTCCACCGCCGGAAGCAAGATCGCCGATGCGTTCCGCAGCATCGTTCCCACACCGGAATTCCAGTCCGCGCTGGCCGATCCGGCCGTCCGTGTCAACCCCGCCAACGACGTCATCCTGCGAGCCGTCCGGGCCGGCGCAACCGGTGGGGTCGGCAACGCCGGTGGCGTGCTGCAGGACTCCTCCTTCCTGCAGCACATCGACCCCCGACTGGCCCGGCCGTTCTTGGTGGGCTTCTCCGACGCGATGGATGGGGTGTTCCTCGTCGCCGCCGGGGTGATGATCATCGCCTTTGTAGTCGTACTCTTCCTGAAGGAGCTTCCGCTGCGCACTGAGTCAGGCATCGAAGCTCTCGCGGTCGAGCGCGCCGCCGAATCGGTCGGAGCGGCGGACAGCGCAGTGTCGGGAAACGGCGAAACAATGCCCACACTGCGGGTCGGTGTGCCAAACCTAGCCGACGTGGATCACCGGCCTGGGCC
>JBOHFY010000424.1:0-1834 GCA_050699895.1 Pseudonocardiaceae bacterium | reverse complement strand
GCTCAGTGCGCACCGGGCAGGCATCCCGACCCAGTGGATCTTCGCGTTGGCCAAGGGCGACCAGACCCGCAACCGGGACCGCGTCCACGCGACCTTGCTCGATCAGGGGTTCGCCAGCGGGCTGCTGGACAACACGGTCATCAACGCCCCCGACACCCATGGTGCCGAACTGGCTCGTGGCCTCGCCGGGGTCGACGCGTTCATCGACGCCGCTCACAGCGCGGGCCGCAAGGTTCTCGTCATCGATGACGGCGGGCTGCTCGCCCAGGGCTATGGCCGCGTAGACGCGCCGCGACGTGTCGACGCCGCGCTGGAACTGACCGTCGCCGGGCTCACACGCATCGCCGCCGCCGGGCAAGTGGGTATCCCCGTGCTCAACCTGGCCAGGTCCCAGCTGAAGACCCGCCTGGGTTACCCCGAGATCGCCGATTCCTGCCTGCGGCGGCTGCGCCACCTCCTGCCGGCGTACAAGGTGATCGGCCGAGCCGTCCTGCTGATCGGATTCGGGACACTGGGGTCCCGGGTAGCCGCGGCGCTGCATGCGCAAGGCTGCCACCTCAGCGTCGTGGACACCGACCCACTCACGTTGATCGGAGCTGCGGAATCCGGGTACCCGACATTCCGCACCGTCGGTGACGCACTACGCGACACCAACCCCTTTCTCGTGATCGGCACCACCGGCGACGACGCGCTCACCCCCGCGGATCTACTCGCGCTGCCCGACGGGGTGTTCCTCGCACCGTTCGCGACCAAAGACTTCAGCCTGCTCGCCCAACCCCGCCACGGTCTGCACGCCACGATCATCCCGGGAGTGGGTCGGCACTACCGCTTCTCGGATGGGCGCAGCGTGGTCCTGCTCGGTGACGGGCGGTCGCTGAATTTGTTCGAGGCCGATGCCATTCCCAACCAGGGGTACGACGCGTACCGGGCAGGCACCCTCATCTCCGCCACGCAGTTGTGTCGCCGTATCGACAGGCTCAGCCCACGAGTCCACACCGACCTCGTCGATGAGATCATCGCCGCATCCGGGCTCTACGACACCTACTACGAGACCTACCTGGCCCCCGGCCCACCCGGGCCCGCCCGGCCGGTGTCCACCGCGGACAGGCCCACTCACGCATTGCGGGCCTGTGTGGTGGGCTACGGGGTAGCGGGCTGGCTGCACTCCACGATCCTCGCCGAGCACGGCGCGGCACTGACCATCCTGGACCCGAAGTACCAAGACCTGCCCGCCGTACACCAGAGCTTCCCGCACGGCGTCGCCGAACTGCCCGACACGATCGCTGACCAGATCGGGTTGTGGTCGGTGTGTTGCCCCACCGCCGAGCACCTTCCCGTGCTGCGGTCGATCCTCTTCCGAGACCCGCAAGCCCGGGTGCTGCTGGAGAAACCCGCCTGCCAGGGCCACGAGATCGCCGCCATGGCCGCGCTGCTGGCCAGCCACCGCAACGCCCGCATCGTCACGATCGACCAGTACCGACACGCCCGAGCCCTGACCGTGCTGCGGGAGCTCATGGATCGCTACGAGCCGGATCATCCCCTTGAGGCCATCGCGATCACGTTCACCAAAGACCGCACCGGCGATATCAGCGGCGGCCGGTTCATCGATCGCTCCTACGGGGTGCTCGGCTACGAATGGCTCCACATGCTCGCCATCCTCCGCCAACTCATCCCCGCCCCGGCCATGGCCGCCTACCTGGCCTCCGACCCCGACCAAGCCGAACTATGGGCAACCTATGACTCCAGGCTGTTCGTCTCCGCCCTCACCGAGCGCGGCACCATCAGCATCGATGAGCGGCGGGTGCGTATCGAGCTGTCCTCCAGCATCACCGGC
>JBOHFY010000423.1:0-5817 GCA_050699895.1 Pseudonocardiaceae bacterium | reverse complement strand
GTCCACGGCCTGACTCTAAACACGACGTTCCCGGCTCGCGAGACACACCTGGTCGCCAGGTGCGAGACGGGAAACCGTCGGGCCCGGCCCGAGGTGTCCAGGCCGGGCCCGAGGTGTTCCAACTGCGTTGCCAGGACTCCCACCACGAAGCCGGCACCACTTAAGTTAGGCTAACCTTTGCCTCACTGTCAAGAGTGGGACCCGTGAGTGGCAAACACTGTTATGGCACTGTTTGCCACTCACAAGCACAAGGGCACGCTAGCGTGCCCTTGTGCCCGTGCCCGCCCCCCTGCCCCTCCCCCGGCGCCTCACCGACCCGCGGCCAGTGGTCGGCGTCGGCACTCTCACCTGGTTCGCCGCGACGACGGTACTGCTGATCACCAACGGACCGCCAGCGTGGATATGGGCCTGCCTGACTGGCGGCCTGCTCGGCCTGACCGGCTTCGCGATAATCCACTGGCAGCTCAGCGCCTCCCGGGGCGGATCCCGGGGCGCCCGGCGAGACTTATTCTGACCTCTGCCCCGTAGCCTTGGCGTTGTGGTCAGACTGGTCGACCAGCACGTCAAGATCATCGCAGGGCAAGACCTGCCTGACCCGGTCGGCCAGCATCAGCCAGTCGTGCCCGTCGATACACGAGACGCGCAAGCGCCCGACGGGCCCGCCGGTGCCCTGGAGCCGGAACCTGCCCTCGACGATCGCCGCCAGGCCGCACGTCGGGCAGCACACAACACCGTTCATGGTCGAGAGGACAGGGGCGGCACCGGCGATGGACATCCCACGCTCTCCCAACCACATTTCCTGGGTTGTGCGGCCACGCGGCCTCTCACCCGGGCGGGGCGGGCGACCGCACAACCCACCCCCGCGCAGCCCAGCATCGCACAGAGCTCAGTATCCGCACAAGCGGGGAAGATACCCGTGGTACCCCGTATTAGCGGAGTTCATCGTCCTTACTACCCCTGCCCCATCCCTACCCCAGCCGCCACCGCAACGCCGAACCTGGGACCGCTAAGGAGCGATCGAGCATGACGACACCCCCGCCCACCGGGGAGGTGGTGCCCGAGGGCCAGCTGACCTTCGACGAGGACATCGTCGCGCAACTCGACGCCCGCTACCGCACCCGCGATATCGTCCGCCGCCGCAGGCTGGTCCACGATGCGCTCGGCGCGTTGCCCGGCGAGGCGATCCTCGACGTCGGGTGTGGGCCCGGGTTCTTCGTCGCGGAGCTCCTCGAGCAGGTGGGCACCGCGGGATCGGTCGTCGGAGTGGACCGCAGCCCCCAGATGCTCGCGGCCGCGGCACACCGGTGCGCGGGCCACCCCAACGTCACCCTGCACGAGGCGGACGCAACATCCCTGCCGGTGGCGCGCGCCAGCGTCGATCGCGCACTATCAGTGCAGGTCATGGAGTACGTCCCCGATGTGGGCGCGGCGCTGGCCGAATTGCATCGCGCGGTGCGCCCCGGTGGGCGCGTGCTGGTCTGGGACATCGACTGGAGCACGGTGAGCTGGCACTCCCGCGACCCCGCTCGGATGGCGCGGGTGTTGCATGCCTGGGACGAGCACCTCGTCCACCCGGCCCTGCCGCGAACGCTAGCCGCCCAGCTCCGCCGCGCCGGCTTCGACGATGTCCACATGGCGGGCCACCCCTTCGCGACCACCCAGCTCGACCCGGACAGCTTCGCCGCGCTGGTCTGCCAGCTCGTCGCGCGTTTCGTCACCGGGCGGCGCGGGCTCACCGAGGCCGACGTCACCGCCTGGATGGCCGAGCAGCGCCAGCTCAACGAGCGGGGCGAGTTCTTCTTCGCCTGCACCCAGTTCTGCTTCACCGCACACCGGCCACCCCCATGAGCGGCAAACCACGCTTCTGTTAGGAGAAAACAGCAGCCTCACCCGGGACAGCTTTCGGGTCTGGTCCGTAAGCGTTCGGCTGTCGTTCGCCGCCGGTGGCGTAGAACACGATGAGCACGATCCAGCCGATCAACGGAATGATGCCGATCAACAGCCACCAGCCACTCCGGCCGGTGTCGTGCAGCCGGCGGACGCCCACGGCCAGGCTCGGCAGCAACACGGCCAGCGAGTAGAGCAGACTGAGTAGACCGACCGAGAGCACGCTGTCGAGTGAGAGCACGCTGTCGAGAATGGTGAGCACCACCGAGATAATCGTGCTGACCAGGGTGAACATCCAGTATTCCTTCCGCCGGGCGCGACCGGCGAAATCAGTGTATTGGCGACGCACCTTCAGGTACAACTCCATGATCGACTCCAATTCTTCGCGACCACCCCTCGACACCTGAGGTGACGCTCGGTTGGTGGCCACACCGTGACCCACTTCACCTGATAGAGAGGTCTCGAGGCAGCGCTGGTACAAAAACTTGAGGACCGCCGGGACCATCGCGGGCGAGGTTTCACTCCTACTGTGGAGGCTGGGCCATGGGGAGTTACCGTGGCAGGCATGCGAACGACATGCCACCGCACCGTCGCTGACGTGCGCAAAGGTGGAGCCGAGCCGGTAACCACGGGTGGCACCAGGTGTATGGCCGGCGAGGACGCCACCGCCAGCACGCTGCGGATCTCGAGCACCATGAGCACACACCTTCCGCGCACAGGGGTTTCTTGCAGGGGGATGCTGCGCCCCGACGATGAACCGAACAAATCCAGCAGTCGACCAAGGGATCGCTAAGTGGTTGCCTCCAGCGGTCCCGACTCGGTGGCTGCGCGGCGTCTCGGGTTCCGGGTTTTGTCAGGGGTGCCTGCGAGAATCGGGGTGTGACCGTAGCCCTGGGCGAGTCCGTGCGCGCGATGTCGGATTGTCTCGACAGCGTGCGCGGTGATGCTGGAGCTGGTCGCCGAGGCCGACGCGCGGGCCATCGCCGCGCGGGAAGGTTTCGGTAGCACTCAGCGGTTGCTGGCGGGGATGTTGCGGCTGTCCGCCGCGGAGGCGCGCATGCGGGTGGAGCACGCGGCCATGGTGGGCACCCGCCGCACTATCACCGGCGGCACCTTGTCGCCGAGGCTGCCCGCGACCGCCGCCGCGCTGGCCGCTGGGGAGATCGGGGCCGGGCAGTTGCGGGTGATCACCGAGACCATCGCGGCGCTGCCCGCCTCGGTCCCCGAGCCGGCGCGGGAGCGCGCCGAGGCCGATCTCGCCGGTTACGCCCGTGACTTCGATCCCCGCCGGCTGCGGATTATCGCCCAGCGCTTGGTCGCCACCCTCGACCCCGATGGACCCCCGCCAGGTGAGGATCCCGCTCCGGCGACGCCGGTGCGGGGGGAGCTGCGGTTGCGTGACCGCCGGGACGGGCGGCTGGGAGCGGAGGGCTGGCTGGATCCCGAGCACGGCGGCATGGTCCGCGCCCTGATCGAGCAACTCACTACCCGCCGCCCCACCACCGACGACGGTGTCCCCGACACCAGGACGGTCCCGCAGCGCCAGGCCGACGCGCTCATCGAACTCTGCGACCGCGCCCACGGCGCCGAGGGGTTCCCCACCACCGCCGGGGAACCCCCACACGTCACGGTGACCGTGCACCTGGACGCGCTGCGCACCGCACTCGGCACCATGGACTACGGGCAGCTGATCAGCGCCGCGGACGCCCGCCGCCTCGCGTGCTACTGCAAACTAATCCCGGTGGTGCTCGGCGGCGACTCCGAACCCCTCGACGTCAGCCGCGCCATGCGCACCGTCCCGCTGGGCATTCGCCGCGCCCTCATCGCCCGAGACGGCGGGTGCACCTTCCCAGGCTGCAATCGACCACCCGGACTCGTGGATCACGCGGGTTAAGAATCACCGGCACGCTACCCCGTCGACACCCGCCCGCCCAACACTACGGCTGCTGCACGCAGCCCCGCACCGGCGGACAGAAACCGAAACCCGGGGTTAAGGCCGGGTGCCGCCGATACCGAGGCGGTTGTGCAGCGAGTCCAGCTCCCACACCCGACGCGGGGCGCGGCGGCCCAAGGCCAGCACCAGGTCGCGGGCGATCGGGTCGTTGCGGATGCGGGTCGGGGCCAGCCGGTCAGCGGTGTCCAGGTGCCGGATCGCCTCCGCGTCGCGGTCCGGCCCGTCCTGTACCAGCGCCCGAGCCAGATCGAAATGCAGTGCCGAGGACCTCTCCTGGCTGTTCAGCGCAGCCACGTCCACCGGCGTGCGGGTGGCGTCCTCGTAGGCCCGGCCGCCCTCACCGAGCTCGATACCGATCCCCAACCGCCACACCGCGACGTTGGTAGGGCCGAAGTGCATGCGCAGCCCGTTGCGTTCCCCGATCCGGGCGGCGATCGTGGCGGCCTCGGCCAGGTGCGCCTGCGCGTCGTCGTGCCGCTTGCCCCGTGCCGCGCACTGCGACGCCGCCAGATGCAGAAAGCCGAGCATCTGCGCGGGCAGGGTGTCCTCACCCCGCAGTCGAGCGGATCGCCCGAGTTCGTCGATCCCGGCGGTGAGCACCCGCGACGCGCGACCACGCGCGGTCAGCAACGTCAATTTTCCTGCCCAGGACCACTGGGTGAGGCCGATCAGCGCGGGGTCGCCGCAGCGAGCGGCCATGTCGTATCCGCGTCTGGCCGCCGAGATCGACAGGTTGATATCGCTTGAAATCTTGTTCGCGACGATGCCGGCCACAACGCAGACCTTCACGAGTGCGGTGAAGGCGCGGGGCCGGTCGACCGGCCCGGCGGTCAACGCATGCGCTTGCAGCTCGGTGAGCAGCGGGCCCAGATCCCGCCCAGCCTGCGAGTATCGGCCCTGGTCACGATGCTCGTTCGCGCCGTCAGCCCAGGCCACCAGCTCATCGAGTGGCCGCGGCGTGACATCGGGCACGTCGTCGGGTCCGAAGTCGTTGAGCGCCAGGCTGATGCCGGGCAGCGCCGCCCGCCCCTCCAGGGTCACCCGGTCCGGGGCCAGGTACGGCTGGCCGGTCAGGTCAGCCACCGAGCAGCCCAGCGCCTCGGCGAGGTCCTCGATCAGGCCGCGCCGGTTGAACCCGCGCAGCCCACGTTCCAGCAGGGACAGATATCCCCCGGTGATGCCGGCCAGCCCGCCCACCACGTCCAAGCTCCACCCGCGACGAAGGCGGATCCTCCGAGCGCGCGCACCGATCGACCGCGCGTCAAGCACGTCCACGAGAACCCTCTCCTCCAGCACCAAGGCGAGTCAGCAACAGGGCGGCGCGCACGGGGTCGGCGGCGTGCACGGTGGCATCCGGGGTGACCCAGAACGGCACCGCGTGCTCGGCGCCGCCGTGCCGTACCCGCAGCCGCTCGTGCAGCCGCAGCGTCCCGCTCGGGACGGCGAGCCCAGCGGCGGCGCACACCGCGACCACCTCTACCAGCTCGACCCACCGCGCTATCCGCCCCGCACCGGCGTCGAGCAGCTCCGGCGCGATCCGCTCGGAGGCCAGCGGCAGGTCCAGTAGGTCGGCCAGCGCTCCAGGGTCGCCACCGGACACCAGCTCGCCGGCCGGCAGCACCGCGGCCAGCCACGGCAAGTCGAGCACCACCGCGCGGTCGGCGTCGACCACCTCGCCGGTCGCTACCCGGACCCGAGCCGGGGGCGCCACGTCAGCCGGGTCGAGCTCAGCGCCGGCCAAGGCGGCATGCGCGGCGTGCACCACCCCGGGGGTAACCGCGCGGGCCGGGTCGGCCAGCCGAGCCAGCAGGTCGGCGGCGTCGGCGGGCCCGGTGACGCTCAACCCGGTGCGCACCCCGGCGGCGGCGAGCAGCGCGTCGTCGGTGTCATACTGCGATATCACGTTATGGCCCGGCACCACGTCGTAGAGGCCTTCCAGCGCGACCGCCCCGGGGAGCCGCCAGTGCGGCGGTGGG
>JBOHFY010000422.1:0-3230 GCA_050699895.1 Pseudonocardiaceae bacterium | reverse complement strand
CGCATCAGCGGCCACCATCTTTCCAGGAGAGGATTACCCCCGCGTGCCGTCGAACCACTCCCCTCAGGGGCAGCCAGGTAGTTTCCGTGAGCTTGGAGTACCCGAGGAACTACTCACCGTACTGACCCGGCAGGGCATCACCACCGCGTTTCCCATCCAGGCCGCGACGCTGCCGGACGCGCTCGCCGGCCGTGATGTGCTTGGCCGTGGCCGAACCGGCAGTGGCAAGACGCTTGCCTTCGCGATCCCGACGATCACCGCGCTGGCCCGCTCGGGGCTGCGCCGCCGCGCCGGCCGGCCGCGCGCGCTGGTGCTGGTGCCCACCCGGGAACTGGCCAGCCAGGTTGCCGATACCTTCGCCCCGCTGGCCGCCACGGTCAAGCAGCGGATCACCACCGTCTACGGCGGTGTCGGCCAGGGCCGGCAGGTGTCCGCGCTGCGCGACGGGATCGATATCCTCATCGCCTGTCCCGGCCGCTTGGAGGACCTGCTCGGCCAGGGTCACGTGGACCTCGACGCGGTCGAGGTCACGGTGCTGGATGAGGCCGACCACATGGCCGACCTGGGTTTCCTGCCCGCGGTACGCAGGCTGCTGGATCGCACGCCGGCCGGCACCCAGCGGCTGCTGTTCTCGGCTACCCTAGACAGCGCCGTGGACGTGGTGGTGCGCCGCTACCTGTCCGATCCGGTGGTGCACTCCGCTGACCCGCCGGTGATGTCGGCATCTAAGATGGAGCATCACGTGTTCACCGTGGAGCACGCGGACAAACCTTCAGTGGTCCGCGAGCTCGCCTCCGGCCAGCGCCGCAGCCTGCTGTTCACTCGCACCAAACACGCCGCGAAGAAGCTCGCCAAGCAGCTGACCGTCGCCGGGCTACCCGCCGTGGAACTGCACGGGAACCTCTCGCAGAGTGTCCGGGCACGCAATCTTGCGGCGTTCAGCGCGGGCAGCGCGCGGGTGCTGGTGGCGACTGACATCGCCGCGCGCGGCATTCACGTCGACGAGATCGGCCTCGTGGTGCATGTGGATCCCCCGGCGGAGTGCAAAGCGTACTTGCACCGTTCCGGGCGTACCGCCAGAGCCGGTGCGCAGGGCGTCGTCGTCACGGTGTCGACCCCCGAGCAGGTCGGGGAGGTGCGGACGCTGACCCGGCTGGCTGGCATCAAGCCAGTGATGGCGCGAGTGCGCCCTGGTGCCGAGCAGATCGCCGCGCTCACCGGCCCGCCGGCCCCGCTCGTCCTCCCCGCCGCCCCTGCCCCCGCCGCCCCCGCTGCCGCGCAGGCGCCATCGCGACGCCGCCAGGGCGGAGTTGCCGAAGCCTCTCGTCGCGGGCCACGACGGCCCACCCGGCGTCGTCCCACCCGTCGCGCCGCCTGACTCGGAGGTCGCAACGTCCACGCGGACCACGACGAACCAGCTAGCCAGGCCGCGTCGCTGGTGGTGGCGACGGGCGCTGGTGGTGATGCTGGTCGCGGTGGTGCTCCTCGGATCCGTGGTGGGTGCCTCTGTGGCGCGCGCGCTGCGGGCGCCCGGTACTGACAGCGTGGCCGCGCGATTGGCTGAGTGGGGCCGTGACCACGGCTTCGACGGGTTGATCACGTGGTTGGAGAAACAGCAGTACGAGCACAATCAGCCGCCGACCGGTGGAGTGCCGCTGGGCGGAATCCCGCGGGTCAGGGCGGTGCCATCTGATCCGCACGCCAACACCGGCGCGCCGCACCTGCCGGTGCCGCCGCCGCTGCACCCGCCGCCGGGCATCGTGCCCTTGCCCGGCGAAGGCCAGTGGGAACCCGTGGTGATGGTGCACGGCCAGCCAGCGGTTCAGGTAGCCCACGTGCGCCCGGACCGCGAGCACACCTCCTTTCTGGTCGGCGTGATGTGGATTGATCCCACCTTGGTACGCGGGCAGCTACACCCAGGTTTCCAGGACCCTGGCGGAACCTGGCAGGCCGGGACATCGCTGACCGCGGTGGAGCACCGCACCGTGGTCGCCGCCGTCAATGGTGGGTTTCGCCTCAACGGCGCCAGCCACGGCGGCTACTACAGCGAGGGCCGCACCGCGCGGCCACTGGTGGACGGCGCGGCCAGCCTGGTCCTGCGCGCCGACGGCACGGCTACCGTCGGCGCCTGGAACCGCGAGGTCCGAATGGAACCGGACGTGGCCAGCGTCCGCCAGAACCTCGTCCCGCTGGTCGACGACGGACAGGTCAACCCGACCTGCCAGAGCGGCGGTAGCGCCCAGTGGGGCAACACCGTCGGCCAGGTCGCGTTCATTCACCGCTCGGGTTTCGGGGTCACCGCCGATGGCGCCGAGGTGTATGTCGGCGGACCCGCCCTCTCGGTGTGCAGCCTGGGACAGCTCCTGCGGGCCAGCGGTGTGGTGCGCGGTATGGAGTTAGACATCAACCCCCACTGGGTCAGCGGCGCCTACTTCCGTACCGCACCCGACGGCCCGCCGCAAGCTTTCCGGCTCTTTCCCGGCGAGAAAGTCGCCGCCGACCACTACTTCAGCCCGTCCAGCCGAGACTGGTACGCCTTCTACGCCCGTACTTGACTGGGACCTGATCCTTCACAGAGCCGGTGGATTCACCCGGGGGCGTAGCGGTGGGCGCGCGGCGTGGCGGGCTGCTTCGACCAGATGATGGTCCGGCGAGAGCTGGCACACCGGGTCCGCCCGGGTGGCGTCCCCGGTGAGGTGGAAGGCCTGGCAGCGGCAACCGCCGAAGTCGATCTCCTTGCGCGGGCAGCCTCGGCAGGGCTCCGACATCCACTCGTCGCCGCGGAACCGGGTGAACGCGGGGGAGTGGCGCCAGATCGCGCTCAGGGAGCGCTCACGCACGTTGTCGATGCCGAGCCCGACGATCTGTGCCGCCGCCGGGCAGGGCAGTGCCCGCCCGTCAGGCGCGATGACGATGTGTCGCCGTCCCCAGCCGTGCATGCACGGCTTCGGGTAAGGCTCGTGATAGTCGGCGACGACATACAGGATCTCGAGGGTGTCGCCGTGGTCCGCCCGGGCCTGGGTGAGGGCCTGCTCGGCGGCGCCGACCTGGTCATGTGTCGGCAGTAACGCCGATCGGTTGAGCAGCCCCCAGCCGTAGTACTGTGTGTGCGCGAGCTCAAGCCGGTCCGCGCCGAGTGCGGCGGCGAGATCGGCGATCGGCCCGATCCGGCCGATGTTTCCGCGATGCAGCACGACATTGATCGTCAACGGCAGCTCCAGCGCCGTGAC
>JBOHFY010000421.1:0-1720 GCA_050699895.1 Pseudonocardiaceae bacterium | reverse complement strand
ACAACCGCTACCGTCAACACCACCAACCAACGGTGTTGCGTGGACCCCCTGAACCCAAGGCTGGCGGACAGCGCTCCTGTCGAACTCGGCGACAGGAGAGTCGCTCACAAGCGTCGGCGGCGGATAGCGGAGCCGGGCGCATGTCTTGTCGGACCCACATCGTCATTCGGGTCCGTGGGCGCGGCCGAGCAGTTCGGCGGCCATCTCCCGGGGGGACTGGTTGTCGTAACAGACTCGGCGCACGCTGTCGGCGATGGGCACCTCGACGCCACAGCGCGCGGCCAGACCCTGGATCGACGAGCAGGACTGGACGCCCTCGGCCACCTGACCGTAGCTGGCTCGCTGGGCTTGCTCGAGGGTGTCACCCAGCCCGAGCCGGTAGCCGAAGGAGCGGTTGCGGGACAGCGGTGAGGCGCAGGTGGCCACCAGGTCGCCGAGGCCGGCCAACCCCGCGAAGGTCATCGGGTCGGCACCCAGCGCCGCACCCAGCCGGGCCATCTCGGCCAATCCCCGAGTGATCAGCGTCGCAAGGGTGTTGTCCCCGTACCCCAATCCAGCGGCTACTCCACAGGCCAGCGCGATGACGTTCTTGCATGCGCCACCGAGCTCGCAGCCGATGACGTCGGTGTTGGTGTAAGGCCGGAAGTAACTGGTCCCGCAGGCGTGCTGCACCGCGACGGCACGGTCATGGTCGGTGCAGGCGACCACGCTCGCGGTGGGCTGCTCGGCGGCAATCTCGCGAGCCAGGTTGGGGCCGGACACCACCACCACCTGATCGGGGGTGACGGCGGCGACATCCAACACGACCTCACTCATCCGCTTGAGGCTGTCCAGTTCGACGCCCTTGGCCAGGCTCACCACAGTGGCCTCCGGTGGGATGGACTTGTGCCACTGACGCAGGTTGCCGCGCAGCGTCTGGCTGGGCAGCGCGAGCACCACCGCATCCACTCCGTCCAGCGCCACCTCCGCGCACGCGGTGGCCCGCAAGGACGCCGGAAGCGTCATCCCCGGCAGGTAGTCCGGGTTGGTGTGCCGGTGGGCGACCGCGTCGGCCACCTCAAGCCGACGCGCCCAGAGCACGACGTCCCGGCCGGCGTCAACGAGCACCTTGGCGAACGTGGTGCCCCAGGTACCCGCGCCCATCACCGCGATTCGCTGCACTACCTGGGTCATGCCGCCCGCCATCTGGCGAAGTCTTCCCTGCCGCCGGATCGGCAGGTCCAGCGGCCGTCGGCGCGGGAGGATGGGGGCGTGCCCGTGGACCTGCTCGTCCCGGTGAAACCGCTCGCCAGAGCCAAGACGAGGCTACGGGGGGCGGCCGATGACGGGGCTGGCGCCCCCGAGGCGCACGCCCGGTTGGTCCTCGCGCTCGCCCGGGACACCCTCGCGGCCGCGGCTGGTGCGGCTGTGGTCCGCCGGGCGGTCGCGATCTGCTCCGACGAACGGGTGCGCACCGCGCTCGCGAGCGACGGGGTGCGGGTGATCCCCGACGAGCCGGCCGCTGGCCTCAACCCGGCCCTGCGGTATGGAGAGGCTGTGCTCCGCGCGGCGGACCCCACCACGACGGTCGGGGTGCTGCAGGCTGACCTGCCGGCGCTGCGCCCTCGGGAGCTGGACCGCGCCGTCCGCCACGGGCTGGCCACCGGCGGCCGGACGTTCTGTGCCGATCGAGCGGGCACCGGGACGACTCTGTTGCTCGCCGCCCCGGGATGGCTCTTGG